>JBDHRZ010000014.1:0-17363 GCA_039807845.1 Rhodoferax sp. | reverse complement strand
CTGCAGCCAGGTGTAGCTGACGGCGCCGACCACCGGCCCGGCCAGTGTCTGCACGCCGCCGAGCAGCACCATCACCAGGGCGTCGACCGACTTGGCCACGGCCAGCGTGTCCGGTGAAATGCTGCCCTTGGAGAACGCATACAGCGCGCCGGCGAGCCCGGCAAAGCCGCCAGCCAGGATGAAAGCGACCCACTGCGTGGTCTTGACGTCGATGCCGACCGCTTCAGCGCGCAGGGGGGAGTCCCTGGCGGCGCGCATCGCGTAGCCGAAGGGAGAGAACAGCAGGCGGCGCAGACCCCACAGGCTCGGCAGCACCAGCGCCAGCACCAGGTAGTAGTAGGCGCGCTTGTCGGCCAGCCAGGCGGCAGGCCAGATACCGGTCAGGCCGTTGCTGCCGCCGGTCAACGCGTCCCACTGGTAGACGCCCGCCCAGACGATCTGCGCAAAGGCCAGCGTCAGCATCGCCAGGTACACGCCCGACAGGCGCACGCAGAACCAGCCGGCGACCAGCGCACCGGCAGCGCCCGCCAGCGGCCCCAGCAGCAGGGCCGCCTCCATCGGCAGGCCCGTGTGGCGCACGGCCAGGGCCGCGGCATCCGCGCCCAGGCCGAAATACGCCGCGTGACCAAACGAGTGCAGGCCCGCCGGCCCCATGATGAAGTGCAGGCTGGCGGCGAACAGGCAGGCCACGAGCACGTCGATCGCCAGCACCACCACGTACGGCGACGCGCTGCTGGCCGCCGGCAGGGCCAGCAGGCCGATGGCCGTGGCCGCGACGAGGACGCGCCACGGCCGGCCCGCCGGGCGCAACGGCGGTTCTGCGTCGCCGGCCACGCGAACGGCCACCAGCGGCCGGCCCAGCAGTCCCCAGGGGCGCACGACCAGCACGATGGCCATCACCACGAATTCGGCCACCAGAGTGAGCCTGGAAAACGACAAGCTCAGTCCGAACACGCTGACCATGCCGAGCCAGATGCAGACGGCCTTGAGCTCGGAGACGATCAATGCCGCGAGGAAGGCGCCCGGGATCGACCCCATCCCACCGACCACGACCACGACGAAGGCCGAGACGATGATGTTCAGGTCCATCCCCAGGTTGGCCGGCTCGCGCGGCAACTGCAGCGCGCCCCCCAGGCCGGCCAGCAACGCCCCCAGCGCAAATACCGCGCTGAACAGCCAGGCCTGGTTGACGCCCAGCGCGCCGACCATCTCGCGATCCTGTGTCGCAGCGCGTACCAGGGTGCCCCAGCGCGTGCGCGCCAGCAGCAGCCACAGCAGGCCGAGCACGAGCGGGCCGACGACGATCAGGAACAGGTCGTAGCTGGGAAAGCCGCGTCCGAACAGTTGCACCGCGCCGCCGAGCCCGGGCGCGCGCGGCCCGAGCAACTCCTCCGGACCGAAGGCCCACAGCACCGCGTCGTTGACCAGCAGCACGAGCGCAAACGTGGCGAGCAACTGGAGCAGTTCGGGCGCGCGGTAGATCCGGCGCAGCACCAGGATTTCGACCAGCGCGCCGAGCAGGCCGACGGCCAGGGCGGCCAGCGGCACGGCAAGCCAGAAGTTCATCCATGGCAGCCCGTCGACCAGGTGGTAGGCGAGGTAGACGCCTACCATGTAGAACGAGCCGTGGGCGAAGTTGACGATGCGGGTGACGCCGAAGATCAGCGACAGGCCCGCCGCGACCAGGAACAGCGAAGACGCGCCGGCCAGGCCGTTGAGCAGTTGCGCCAGCAGGCCGGACAGGTTCACTGGACTTCCCTGCGTGCTGCGCTTCGCAACGACAGGCGGCCTGCTGCGCCGTGCCGGTTCAAGCCGGAAACCGCTTCCAGGTTCAATCGGCCGGCCGCATCTTGCGCACCTCGTCGGCCGAAGGCAGGTATTTCGCGCCGTCCATGTAGCGGAAATCCACCATCACGCCCTTGCCGCCTTCATTGCGGGTGCGTCCGACGTAGGCGCCCATGGTCGACTGATGGTCCTCGGGGCGGTAGGTGATGAGGCCGAATGGGGTCTCCACCTTAAGTCCCTTGAAGGCCGCGACGAGCTTGTCGGTGTCGGTGGAGCCGGCCTTCTGCACGCCGGCTGCGATCGAGCGGATCGCACTGTAGCCGACCACCGTGCCCAGGCGCGGGTAGTCCTTGTACTTCGCTTCATAGGCACTGCGAAACGCCTTGTGCTGCGGCGTGTCGATGCCGTACCAGGGGTAGCCCGTGACGAGCCAGCCATTGGGCGTCTCGTCCTTCAGCGGATCGAGGTATTCGGGCTCGCCCGTCAACAGGCTGGCAACCTCCACGCCCTTGAACAGGCCGCGCGTGTTGCCTTCGCGCACGAACCTGGCCAGGTCGGTGGCGAACAGCACGTTGAAGATGGCGTCCGGCCTGGCGTCCGCGAGCGCCTGCACGACACTGCCCGCGTCCACCTTGCCAAGCGGCGGCGCCTGCCCGGCGACGAATTCCACGTCGGGCTGGGCTGCCTTGAGCAGCCGCTTGAAACTCGCCGCCGCCGACTGGCCGTACTCGTAGTTGGGATACACCAGGGCCCAGCGTTTCTTCTTCATGGCCACCACTTCGGGCATCAGCATGGCCACCTGCATGTAGGTGGAGGGGCGCAGGCGGAAGGTGTAGCGGTTGCCGTCGGCCCAGACGATCTTGTCGGTGAGCGGCTCGCCGGCCAGGAAGAAGGTCTTCTTCTGCTTCGCGAAGTCGGTCAATGCAAGCCCGACGTTGGAGAGGTACGAGCCCATCAGCACGTCGACGCGCTCGCGCGCCAGCAGTTCCTCGGCCGCGCGCACGGCCTCCCCCGGGTTGGCGTTGTCGTCCCGGACGACGAGCTCGACCTTGCGCCCGAGCAGTCCGCCGGCGGCGTTGATCTCGTCGACCGCCAGCTGCATGCCCTTGCGGTAGGGTTCCAGGAACGCGGGCTGCGCCTTGTAGCTGTTGATCTCGCCGATTTTCAGGACGCCTTGCGCCTGGGCTGTGACGGCCAGCGCCAGGCCGGCAATGGCCCCGAGCAGCGTACGCAGGCGCGCTGCCGTATACATCTTGCGCATGAGGTGACTCTCCTTCTCCAATGGGCTGCGGTCAGGAAGCTTGCCACAGTCGAACCGGTGATTGTCGCCGGGTTGGCGCCGGCGCAGATGCGGTTTTCCTGCCGAGGGTCAAGGCCTGTGTTCGGGTGTCGGTGCGCGTGCGCCGAGCGTCTAACATCGCAGGGTCGCAGGCGGGCGTGCCCGGGCGGGACGAGGCGGGCATGGCGCATGGGATGCGCGCTTCGTCGCACCTGACCATGGCCCGCTGCGCAGCCACCTTTCTTTCACATCTTCCAGGGGGGACCCACGCCAATGTCAGCACGAGCGGATTTCGACACCATCGTCATCGGAGCCGGAGTCGCCGGCATGAGCGCCGCTGCGCTGCTGGCCCGGGACCACGGACAGCGCGTGCTGGTCATCGAGCGTGCACCCTGGGTCGGAGGGCGCGCGCTCACCTTCACCGGCAAGGGCAACAAGGTGTATGCCGACGGCATCGAGATGGGTGCGCACGAATTTCGCAAGGCACTCGCGCACTCGAGTTGCTACCTGTCCCAGTCCAAGCCTGGCATCGAGGAGATCTTCGAGCGCGGTCTGCTCGACGGCATGACGTTCGAGAATGGGGGACACGGGCTGTTCTGGGGCAACGAGGGCCGCATCGACTACCTGATGCGTCACCTCGGCACGAGCTTCCGGTTGCCGCTCAACAAGGGGCTTGCCTTCGTGCGCTGGAACGGCGAGGGCCGTGCGGGCAGCTTCTTCCAGGTCGAGCGTGGGGGCGAATTCCCCTGGATGACGCCCGAGGGGGCGGCGGCCACGCGCACGATCCTGCGCGACATGGCGATGCTGACGCTCGACGATGTCGCGGCCAACCTGCGGGTGTCGCTGCAGCAATGGCTCGAACAGCGCAACCTGCACCCCGAGGCGTATGACTTTCTCAAAGTGCTGGCCGCTTCGCAGACCTGCCAGGCCGAGCCGGCCATGACGCCGGCGGGCGACTTCCTGGGCTACATGGGTGTCGCCCCGCGCCTGGGCATGAACCTGGTCAAGGGCTCGGTCGCCGCGCCTTCGCGCGGGGGCACGATGGCGATCGTGCAGGACTTCGAGAAGGTCCTGCGCGCGCACGGCGGCGAAGTGCTGCGTGCCACCGCGGTGCGCGAGGTCCTGATCGAGGCGGGCCGCGTGCGCGGTGTGCGCGTGGACGAGGGCGATGGTCCGGCCAGGGTTTCGCGCACCCTCAGCGCCGAGCGTGTGATCTGTACCGTGCCCCCGCGACAACTGGCTGGCCTGTTGCCGCGCGATCCGTTCCCGGCCGATTGGCTGGAGACCCTGCGCACGCAGTGCTGGGGCGCCGGTCTGCTCACCGGCTGGGCGGTGCACAGCCGCAACATGCTCGCCGACGTGGGCATAGAGCCCGGCAGCTTCATCTACATGCCCGCGATCACGCGCCCGGAGGAAGGTTTCATCGGCGCCGTCGACATGGTGATGTGCACGATCTCCGCCTGGGGCGACGGCGACCCCGGGCGCAGCACCACCGGCAAGCATGAATACATCTTCTCCACCGCGCTCACCGAGGCCGAGATGCGCAACCCCGAGCGCGTGAACCGGGTGATCGCGTTGTGCGAAGGCTTTGCCGAGGCCTCGTACCCGCACTGGAAGGACAGCCTGGAGATGATCATCTGGACGCCAGGGCCGGCCTGCTATGGCGATTGGCGGCCCGTGGGCACCGATCGCGTCGACGTCGCGTCGCCCTGGGTGCCGGGCCTGTACTTCGCCGGTGACCAATATGGCGCGCGCCTGTGGGGCGGTGGCGTCGACGCGGCGGCGCTGTCGGCGGTGATGTGCGTCGATGCCATCACGGGTGGCCAGAGCGAGCGGCAGATCTTCCCGGAAGTCCATCTCGGGCTGCCTGCGCACGCGCTGCCTGAACACACGCTGGAGGCGGACGCGGTGCCGGGCTGAACGAACCGGTCGCCCGCGGCTGGATGGCTGCGCGGCGCATCGTCACCGGCGCGGCGGCCGTGCGCCGGTGCAAGGACTCTCCACAACCTGCGAAAGGAATCACATGAACTACGAGGAATCCGCCGAAATCAGCCTGCTGCGCCAGACCGTGCGCCGCTTCGTCGAAAAGGAGATGCCGCGCGAACTGGCACGCCGCTATGACCGCGAGATCGGCTTTCCGAAGGACGTGTTCCGGCGGCTGTGCGAACTCGGCGTCACCGGGCTGACGGTCCCGGAGGAATATGGCGGCAGCGGCGTCGACATCCTGGCCGCGATCGTCGTGATCGAGGAGCTCTCGCGCCGCGGCACGTTCCTCGGCGGGCCCTACACGCACTGCACCTTCTACGGGTCGCTGAACATCCTGGAGAACGGCAACGAGGAGCAAAAGCGCGCCCTGCTGCCCAAGCTCGCACGCGGCGACATGTTCTTCGCCTATGGCCTGTCGGAGCCCGACGTCGGCGGTGACCTGGCTTCGGCCAAGGTCGCCGCGCGCAAGTCCGAAGACGGCCGCGAGGTGATCATCAACGGCACCAAGCGCTGGGTCACCGGTGCCCGTTTCGCCGACCTGATCTACACCGTCGTGCGCAGCGGCGCACCGGAGGATCGTTACAAGAACCTGTCGATCGTGCTGGTGCCACCGAGCAGCCCCGGCATCACGATCGTCGATATCGAGCACACCGGCCTGCACTATGCGCACACCTGTGACGTGATCTTCGACGACGTGCGCGTGCCGGTGGAGAACATCGTGGGCGGCCCGGAGCACTGGAACAAGGGCTGGCCCAAGCTGGTCGGGCGCGGGCTGGACGTCGAGCGGCTCGAGATCACCGCCGCCGCACTGGGTTTTGCCACGGCGGCCGTGGAGGACGCCTGGGAGTACGCGCAGCAGCGCGAGCAGTTCGGGCGCAAGATCTGCGCGCACCAGGCGGTGCGCAACTCCTTGGTGTACGCAAAGACCCGGCTGGCTGCCTGCCGCCACATGCTCTACCACGCCGCCTGGCTGGCCGGCGAGGGACGCGACTGCGCGGTCGAGAGCTCGATGGCCAAACTGTTCGTGGGCGACACGGCGGTGGAGATCGCGCTGGCCTGCCAGCGCGTGATGGGCGCCTACGGCTACGCGCGCGAGTACGACATGGAGCGCTACGTGCGCGACGTGATGTGCATGCCGATGGTCGGCGGCTCGTCGAACATGCAACTCAACAACATTGCCAGCCGGCTCGGTCTGCCGACGCGCTGACCGGGCCACCTGCGCGCTGATTAACCGCCTGTTTTGCTCAGGTATTGATTGACCGGCTTCCGGGTCGCGCGAATAATGAACCCTTAGTGAATCATCGTTTCGTATGCGAAACAAATTCACGTAGTCCATTGAACCATCGCAACGGGGCGCCGCATGGAAAACGATGATCTGGATTCCCACGGGTTTGTCGCCGCGGCTGACCGGCCCGGTCCCGCCTGCCTGTCCGGGGCGCCGCGATGACGCGCGCGGCTGCGCCGGCAGCCGGGGTGCCGGCGATCGAGTTCCTCGGGGTGGAGAAGCGCTTTCCCGCGCGCGGCAAGTCCCGGGAGGTGCTGGCAGCCCGTGACGTCACCTTCTCGATCGCGCAGGGCGAGGTGGTCTCCATCATCGGGCCTTCGGGCTGCGGCAAGAGCACCTTGCTGAACATGGGATCGGGCCTGGCCAAGACCAGCGCGGGCATCGTCAAGGTGGCCGGGCAGGTGGTGCAGGGTCCCAACGAGCACGTCTCGTTCATGCTGCAGAAGGACTTGCTGATGCCCTGGCGCACGATCGCGCAGAACATCGAGTTCGGTCTGGAACTGCGCGGCGCGAAGGCGCAGGAGCGCCGCCAGGTGTCCGAGCGGCTGCTGCAGCAATGCCACCTGAAGGGCTTCGGTGCGCATTACCCCAACCAGCTCTCCGGCGGCATGCGTCAGCGCGCGGCGCTGGCGCGCACGCTGGCGGTGGATCCGCTGGTGCTGCTGATGGACGAGCCGTTCTCCGCGCTCGATGCCCAGACCAAGATGATCCTGCAGCAGGACCTGGCCAAGACCGTGGCGCGCGAAGGCAAGACCGTGGTGTTCATCACGCACGATCTGGCCGAGGCGGTGGCCCTGTCCGACCGCATCCTGGTCATGAGCGAGCGCCCGGGCACCATCGTCGAGCAGATCACGGTCGGCATCCCGGGACGCGACAACCCGATGCAGCGGCGCAAGCACGACGCCGTCGGGCCCCTGATCAGCCAGCTGATGGACCTGCTCAAGCTCGACGCCGAGACCGAGGTCCATTGAGCCGCACCCCGGCAGCGCAAAGAATCGATCCGAACCAGAACCTACTTCAGGAGACACCATGAACCACCACCGCAAACCGTCTTCCGTGCGCCGTGCCTGCCTGGTGCTGGCCGCCTGCGCCACTCTGGGGGTGCCGCTCGCCGGCCAGGCCCAGGCGCTGCAGGAGATCACCTACCTGCTGCCGGCACCCAACGTGCTGCCCGCGTTCGGGCCGTGGATGCTGGCGCAGGCCAAGGGTTACTACAAGGCCGAAGGGCTGGACGTGAAATTCGTCACCGGCCGCGGTGGCGTGGACGTGGCCAAGCAGGTCGGAGCCGGCAACGCCGTCATCGGCGGGGCCATCGGCGACACCTCGATCATCGCGCGCGCGCAGGGCATTCCGGTCAAGGCGGTGGCGGTGCTCGGTGCCGGCTCGCTGACGCAACTCGTCACGCACAAGGACCTGCACATCGAGAGCCCGCGTGAGCTCAAGGGTCGCAACGTGACGGTGACCTCCTATACCGACACCACCTACTACGCCCTGCTGGGCATGCTGAGCAAGGTCCAGCTGACCAAGAACGACCTCAAGATCGAGGCAGCCGGCCCGAACGGGGTCTGGCAGCAGTTCGCCGCGCGCAAGGCCGACGCCATGGCCGCGGTACCGGACTGGACCGTATCGGCCATGGAGGCCGGTGCGCAGGTCGACATCCTGCCGGCGGACGTCTACTTCAAGAGCATGGCGCAGGCCATCGTGGCCTCGGATGAGACCATCAAGAAGAACCCGCAGCTGATCCAGAAACTCGTGCGCGCGACGCTCAAGGGCATGAAGGACATCATGGCCGATCCCAAGGAGGCCGCCAAGGTGTACGTGAAACACGTGCCGGCGCACACCGGCAAGGAGGCCTCGATCGAGAAGGTGTTCGCGATGTACAACAAGTACGTCTACGCGAACCAGAAGGTTCCGGGCACGATGGACGAGGAGCGGTTGGACACGCTGCAGAAGTTCTACGTCGCCAACGGCGTGGTCCCGCAGGCCGCGCCGCTCAAGGACCTCTACACCAACCAGTTCGTCGGCGGCAAGTAAGCCCGAAGACAGGCGCAGCGCCATGTCGGACAACGATTCACCGTGGATCACGGCTGGCTGGAGCGTCGCCGTGCTGGCGGTGTTCCTGCTGCTGTGGGAGTATGGGCCGGACCTGCTCGGCATCCCGCCCTTCGTGCTGCCTCGCTTCACCCGCGTGGTCCAGGAGGCCGTGCGCATCTGGCACAACGAGCGGCTGCTCTGGCACACCGGCATCACTTCGCTGGAGGTGGTGGTCGGCTTCGTCCTGGGTTCGGGCATGGGGGCCCTGATCGGCTATGCGCTGGGCGTCTCGCCGCGCGTGGAGGCGGTGCTCTCGCCCTACCTGCTGGCCCTGCAGATCGCGCCCAAGGTCGCGTTCGCGCCGCTGTTCGTGATGTGGCTGGGCTACACCGTCTACCCGAAGATCCTGGTCGCGATCCTGATCGTGTTCTTCCCGGTGCTGATCAACGTGCTCTCGGCCATGCGGGCGATGGACACTGACATGATCAACCTGGCGCGGTCGTTCTCCGCCACGCGGCTGCAGGTGTTTCGCATGGTCGAGTACCCGACCACGCTGCCGTCCCTGTTCTCCGGCCTGCGCATCGCCAGCACGCTGGCGGTGATCGGCGTGGTGGTGGGCGAACTGGTCGGCGGCGACATCGGGCTGGGCTTCCTGCTGGTTTTCTTCGAAGGCCAGGGCAACACCGCGGCGGTGTTCGTGGTGATCGCCGCGCTCACCGTTGTGGGGATCATTGCCTACTACGCCGTCGTGTTGATCGAGCGCAAGGTGCTGCACTACCTGCCCAGCGCGCAGCGGCGCGTGTCCTGAGCGGCGCAGTTCGCGGCGTGGCAACCGGGGGGCCGCAAGCACCCCAGGCCGCCGCCGATTCCGTGGCTGCGCGCCCAGCGCCAGCGCCAGCCGTAGTTCCGGCCCGGGTTCGGCAGCTTCGCCTGCACCGAGCAGGAAGCGCGCGAAGCGATCGCGCTCAACTACGGCAACCTGGCCAACATCGACGATGCCGTCAGCCGCGTGCTGGCGTAACTGCGCGACTGCGGGCGCGAGCGCGACACCGTCGTCATGTTCACCAGCGACCACGGGGACCTGCTGGGCGATCGCGGGTTGATGTTCAAGGGTGGCCTGCATTACGCCGCCTTGACCCGCGTCCCGTTCATCTGGTGCGATCCGCAGCGGCCGCCGGCGCAGCGCCGCACGTCGGCGCTGGCGCAGACCATCGACATCGCGGCCACCGTGCTCGAGCGCGCAGGGCTGGCGCCGGCCAACGGGATGCAGGGGCTTTCCCTGTTGCCGGTGCTCGACGGGACGCACGAGCAGGTGCGCGCGCACCTGCTGATCGAGGAGGAGAGCCAGCGCAGCGATTTCGGCCTGGATCGCCGCCTGCGCATGCGCACGCTGCGCAATCGGCAGCACCGGCTCACGATCTGGGACGGCCAGCCCTGGGGTGAGCTGGTCGACCTGCAGCAGGACCCGCTGGAGCTGCGCAACCGGTGGAACGAACCGGCCGCGCTTGCGCTGCGCCAGGGCCTGTCGGAGCAACTCGCGCGCCTGATGCTGGCGGCGGCCGTGGGCAGCCCTTATCCCGACGCGGCAGCGTGACGCGTGCCCCGGCCGGACGCGCGTACCATGGCCACGTCAAAGCATCTCAGGCTTTCAGGAGGTTTGTCACTTCGTTTGACATAGTTCATAAGATTGGCTTGTTGCCATATTAAGGAGAGCGTATGCTGGACATTGCGATGTAATGTTGCTACATTTACTTCAATAATTGAAGTTAGAGCATGACTACCAGACCGTGCCCAGATACATGCCGGCCACTGATCGACGTCGACGGCGCGCTGGCGCACACGCCGCAGTACGTTGGAGTGGATGCGACATGATCATCGCGAGTCCGCAACGCATACGGAATTGCACGCGCCGCGGCGTCTGGCGCGACACGCTGCTCGGTGACTGGCTCGAACACAACGCGGCCGTCACGCCCGAGCGCGAGGCGGTCGTCGATCCGCCGAACCGTTTGGACATCATCGACGGCGTGCCACGCCGCCTGAACTGGCGCGAACTGGCCGACGCAAGCGAACGCTTGGCCTGCGCACTGCTCGACGTCGGTTTGCGTAAGGATGATGTCGCGATCGTGCAGCTTGCCAATACGTGGGAACTGCTGGCGGTCTATCTGGCCTGCGCCAAACTGGGTGTGATCGTCGCGCCCGTGTCGGCGCTGTACCGGGAGCGCGAACTGCGCCATATCGCACAGATCACCCGTGCGCGGGCGCTGATCGGCGCAGCGCGCATGAAGAAGCATGCTTGCGCCGAGGCGATGCTGATGCTGAGCCGTGAGCTGCCCACGGTCACGACGGTCCTGGCGTTCGGTGACGCTGTCGTGGCGGGCGCAGTCGATCTGACTGCGGCTCTGTTGCACGAACCTGATCGCGAGCAACTCGCAGGGTATCTCGCGCGTCATCCGATCTCACCGAACGACGCGGTAAACGTCCTGTGGACCTCGGGCACCGAGGGGCGACCAAAGGGCGTGGCGCGCAGTCACAACGACTGGACCTTGTATGCCGACATTTTTGCAGAACAGTTCGGCATCCGGGACGGTTGCCGGCTGTTGGCAGCCAGGCAACTCGTCACCGTGGGCTCCTTCACTGCCTACATCGTTCCCTGGCTGGCGAATGCGGGGACCCTGGTCTGCCATCATCCATTCGATCAAGAGGTCTTTCTCCGGCAGATAGACGATGAAGCGATCACGTTCGCGTCACTTGCGCCGACCATCCTACATGCGCTGGCGGAGCGGTGCGAGACCATGCGCACGCTCGATCTGGCACGGCTGAAATATGTCAGCTCGGGTTCGGCGCCGCTGCCATCGTCCGTCGTGTCGCGACTGGAGTCGGCGCTAGGCCTGCGCATTGTCAACGTCTTCGGCTCGACGGAAGGCGCCTTGCTGCTGAGTTTCCCTGAGGACGTGCCGGATGCGGCGCAACGCAGCAGTCATTTCCCTCGGAATGGACAGCCCTGCATTCGCAAGGTTCCGGAGCCCGGCCGACTGATGGAGGTTCGGCTGGTGGATCCGGTGACGGAATCCGAGATCACTGCGCCCGGGGTTCCGGGCGAATTGCGCTGCCGTGGCCCGCTGGTCTTCGGCGGCTACTACAACGCACCGGATCTGGATGCGGCTGCGTTCGACGCCGATGGGTACTACCGCAGCGGCGACCTGTTCGAGATTGCAGGCGAGGACGGGCGCCTTCTCCGCTTCGCTGGCCGCTCCAAGGACATCATCGTGCGGGGCGGCTTGAATATCTCAGCGGTCGAACTGGAAGATGCGATTCACGCGCACCCGCTCGTGCGCGACTGCGCGGTGGTCGGGTATCCCGACGATCGGCTGGGCGAGCGGGTGTGCGCCTTCGTGGTGCCGGTTGAGGGGGCCGCGCTCTCGCTGGAGGATCTCAACGGCTTCCTGCGCGACCAGGGGCGGATGGCAATCTTCAAGCTGCCCGAAAGGATACTGCTTGTCTCGGGCTTGCCACGCAGCGCGTTCGGCAAGGTGTCGAAGATGGCATTACGTGAGCAGGCCGCTGCGCTCGAGACAGAAGCATGAAGATTCGTGCGTCGTGTGTGCAGCACTCAAGGCGTTCGTGTCTGCGGTGTGCGGTGTGGATGGATTGAAGTAACCAGGAGGTGATCATGCAGGATTGGGAACGAGAGAAGTTGGCACAGTGGGGCAAGGCACCGCCTTGGGGTCCGCTGGATCAGAACCGTCCGAACGAGGACCGTCCGCCGCTGAAGCGTCCGGCCAGGACCAAGTCCCAATTCTTCATGAAGATCTTCGAGGACAAGCCGATCGATCCGTCGCGCTACGTACAGGACAAGCTGACATGGCGCGTGTTGCCGGCCGAGCAGAAGCATCGCGCGGCCGGACGGCGCGGAGCGCTCGAGGTCGGCCTGTTTCGTTCGCTGTTGGTCGAGATGTACGGTGATGTGGGCTACCAGGTCATCGACGCCGTCTATTCGAGTTTTGCCGAGGACGACTATCGCAAGGCCCGCAAGCGAGGCCTGATCCCCGATCCCGACAAATGCGGACCGATCGAGGCCGCAAATTTCGTCTGCACGATCTACGACGTCGAGTACCTGCAGCCGTTCTTCGTGGCCGAGGCCACCAACCAGCGGGTGCGGCTGCAGGGCTACTTCGCCGGCGGCGGCTGCGACCTGTGCCATTACGGTGTGCATCAGGGCGACCACCACATGTGCGAGATGACGGGTGGCTGGGAGCGTGCCATCGTCAAGCTGATGAACCCGAAGCTGCGCAGCCGAGTCACCAAGACCCGTGGGGCCGGAGACTTCTCCTGCGAGGTCTGCATCGAGTGGGAGGACGACGACGACTTCTCGCAGCGCGACCCACTGGTGCGACCGGAGCCGGTGCGGCCGTCCCTGGAGCATTCTGAGGTCTACAAGAAGATCATGCTGGGCCAGTCGATCGACCCGTCCTCCTGGACCAAGCGCGTGGCATCGAAGGTCATGCACTGGGAGGCCAAGCACCTCACCTGCACGAAGAAGTTCTCGGCCGAAGCGGGCGCGCTGCGCACGATGGTCGGTGAGCTCTACGGCGACGAGGGCTACGCGCTCATCGACAAGGCGTATGGCAGCTTGGCGCAGGCCGAGTACGAGCTTGGACGCAAGCGTGGCCACATCATGGCCCCGGAGCAGATGACGCCGCTCGAAGCCGCGCGCTATATCTGCTTCCTGTACGACGTGAACGGGCGCGGGCCGCTGGTGTTGCCCGAGGTCACGGAGGGTCGTGTGGCCATCCAGCACTCGCTCGGTGTTCCGGCGACGTGCAACTACTGCGCGCGCCAGGGCGACTGGAAGATGTGCAACGCCGAGACCGCATTCGAGCGTAACCTCGTCAAGCTCATGAACCCGAACATCCGTGCTCGGCGTACCAAAGGCAAGATTTACGGTGACTATGGCTGTGAACTCGTCGTCGAGTGGGATCGTTGATCCGCCTCGGCAAGGCAAGGAGCACATGATGCAGCATCGACCGATCGCCCCCGACGTGTTCGAGGAGACGACGGACGGTCCACGGCTGGTAGGCGGCCGCAGTCGATCGGATCGCCGGATCGTGTTTCCGTTGCCCGGTGGCTCCGAGCGCGATCTCTACGACCGGATCCTGCTGGCTCCGAAAGGCCAGCTCTGGGGCTGGACGGTGCAGCGCTTCCAGCCGGGCGCGCCACCCTATGCTGGCGCGAACAAGGAGGACTTCCGCCCGTTCGTGGTCGGCTTCGTCGAGATTCCGGACGAAGTGATCGTCCAGGGCTATATCGACGCCGATCCAGCCGCGCTTGCCCTGGGCCAGCCGATGGAACTGAGCATCCGGCCCTTTTCGATCGACCCGGACGGCACGCAGGTGATGACCTACGCGTTCCGGGCGGCGACCTGATGTCGCGACCAGACAGGAGCATTGCAGCATGAGCGATGTCTACATCATTGGCGCCGGAATTCATCCTTTCGGCAAGCACGACGCCTCGGGCCTGGACCAAGGCGTGTTCGCGGCCCGCCGGGCGCTCGCGGATGCCGGGCTCGCCTGGCGCGACATGCAATTTGGCTATGGCGGGTCCTGGGACGCCGGCAATGCCGACGCCGTCGTGCCCCGGCTCGGTCTCACCGGGGCGCCGTTCACCAACATCTTCACCGGCTGCGCGACCGGCGTCTCGTCGCTGATGTCGGGTTATCTGGCGATCAAGTCGGGTGAGTTCGACCTCGGTCTGGTGCTGGGTTTCGACAAGCATCCGCGCGGGGCCTTCGTCACGCAGGCGGCCGAATGGGGTCTGCCGGACTGGTACGCGCAGGCCGGCTTCATGCTGACCACGCAGTATTTCGGCATCAAGATCCAGCGCTATATGGCGTTGCACGGCATTTCGCCGCTGACCCTGGCCCGTGTGGCGGAGAAGGCTTACCGCAATGGCGCGCTTGCCGATCACGCCTGGCGCCGTGCCCCGGTCGATCTCGACACGATCATGCATTCGCAGATGGTCAGCGATCCGCTGACCAAGTACATGTTCTGCGCACCGTCCGACGGTGCGGCGGCCGTCGTGTTGGCGAGCGCGCGCAAGGCACGCGAACTCGGCAAGCGCGGCGTGTACGTTCGTGCCGTCACCGTCCGCACCCGAGTGCACGGCTCGCAGGAGGTGTATGCGCCGAGCATCGACATCGAGCCGGGCCCGAGCGCGACCGTGCTCGCCTCGCAGGCCGCCTACGAGGCGAGCGGCCTGGGTCCGGAGGACGTCGGCATTGCCCAGATCCAGGACACCGAGTCCGGCTCCGAGCTCATGCACATGGCGGAGAATGGCTTCTGCAGGCCCGGCGAGCAGGAACGCATGCTGCGCGATGGCGAGACCCGACTCGACGGGCGGCTGCCCATCAACACCGATGGCGGCTGCCTGGCCTGCGGCGAGCCGATCGGTGCTTCCGGCTTACGCCAGGTGTACGAGAACTACGTCCAGTTGCTGGGCCGCGGCGGCAAACGCCAGGTCGTCAATCGGCCGTGGATCGGATACACCCAGGTCTACGGTGCGCCGGGTATTGGTGCGGTTACGATTCTGGGTCGTTGACTGCGTGACCATCGCCGATCCCGCTTCGAAGTCGGGGCGATCGGGCTTGTTGCTGGAACACCGATGAACATGACGAGTGTGCGATCTTTGGTGCAGGACCTCGAGGCGCGCGGGCAGATTCTGCGCAGCGACCGCGAGATAGATCCGCGCCTCGAAGTGACCGGGGTGCTCAAGGCGCTGGAAGGCGGCCCGGCGCTGCTGTTCGACCGCGTCAAAGGCTATCCCGGACAACGCATCTTCTGCAATCCGTTTTCGACCAACGAGCGCGTCTGCGAGATATTCGGCGCGCCCGACGTGAAGAGCCTCAAGCACGTCGGCCTGGCAGCGCTGCGCCGACCGATTGCGCCGCGTCTGGTGGACGTGGCGCCGTCTCAGGAGGTGGTGGTCACCGGCGACGATGTCGACGTGTTGCGCGCGATGCCGATCACCACTTACACCGAATCGGACCCTGGCCCGATCCTGGGCAGCGGTGTGGTGCTGCTGGCAGGCGACGACATCGGCAGTTGCATCTCCTACAAGCGCATGCATTTCCAGGCTGGCAACTGGGCCAGCCTGGCATTCATTCCGGGCAGTCACTTCGAGCACTGGGTGCTGGCGCGCAAGCGTGCCGGCAAAAATCTGGCGCTGACCGTGAACATTGCAGCACCGCCGGCTGTGATGGCGATCGCTGCCGGAGGCGGCATCCCGGCCGTGGTACCGGTGGGCAGCGACGAACTCGGGATGGCCGGCGGCTTGCAGGGCTCGGCGATTGCGCTCTGCAAGGCCAAGACCGTCGATGCGATGTCGATTGCCGAGGCCGAATGGGTCATCGAGGGCTACGTCGACACCCACACGCGTGTCGCCGAGAGCGCCCGGCGCAAGGAGGACCCGGATGCGTATGCGCCGTTCTTCCCCGAATGGCACGGGCACGAGGGGGAGGCGGAGTCGACGTACAAATTCGTCGTCACCGGCATCACGCGTCGGCGCGACGATCCGATCTTCGATGTCTGGCTCGCGCATTCTCTCCAGTTGCCCAACATCATCCGCCTCGTCAACGACGGCGCGCTGCTGGAGTACCTCGATCGCCTGTCACCCGGACTGATCGTGGACGTCAATGCACTCGACAGCATGAAGCAGATGGGGCTCGTGATCCAGGTCAGGAAGCGTTTCCGTCGCGACGATGCGATCGTGCGCAACCTGATCCAGACCGCATTCGGGTTGAGCATGGCGTGGCGGATGGTCCTCGTTGTCGACGCGGACGTCGACATCTACAACGCCGACGAGATCCTCTGGACGATGAGTACACGCCTGGACGCCCAGCGCAACGCCATCGTGATACCCGAGCCGGACCAGGGCATCCGCGCCGGCGGTCCGCTCAAGCCGGTGGCACGGGTCGGTCTCGATCTGACCGCGCCAAAGGCGCAGCAGCAGCACTACTGGCGTGGCGACTATCCGGCGGTGGACCTGAGTCGGTGGTTCACGCCCGCGCAGGTGGCGGCGGCGACTGCAGAGCAGGGCGATTACGCACGGGTGCTGGCGCGTCTGCGCGTATGACGACGGGCCGCCGCAGCCTGATCAGGGCGGCGCTCGACATCGTCGCGGATCAATGGACCATTCTGATCCTGCGCGAGTTCTTCATTGGCGCGTCGCAGTGGAGCGACTTCACGAATGCGCTGAACATTCCGCCGGCAACGCTGAACGCACGACTCAAGCAGCTTGTCCGCAGCGGGTGCGTCGTCAAGCGAGCGCTGCCGCCCAATGGGGCGCCGGGATACGAACTGACCGACAAGGGCAGTCAGCTGTTCCCTATCCAGATGGCCATGCGCGAGTGGCAATTGAAATGGGATGCACGCCCTGGCGCATGGGTGACGCCGTGGGTGCATGCGTGCGGACAACCCTTGCGCTGCCACAGCGCCTGTCATGCCTGCGGCAAGGATCTGCGGGCGAGCGAGATCAGCCTCGTCGATCGACCGGTCACGTTTGTCCAGGCCAGTGGTTCGGAGCACAACCGGCGCCTGTACAGCGTGGCCGGGGTCGATCGCCGCTCGAGCAATCCACAGCCGGGGCGGGTCATCGAAGTCTCGGGCGACCGCTGCGCCACGTTGATCATGGCCGCACTGTTGCGCGGCTGCAAGCGATTCGATGAAATCGAACGCTGGACGGAACTGCCGCCTGCAACCCTCTCGCAACGGCTCAGGAAGCTGCAGATCCTTGGCCTGGTGCACACCCGTTTGTATCAAGAGCGGCCCGATCGCAGCGAGTACTACCCGAGTCCGGCAGGCTGGGATCTGCTCGAACTGACGCTGGCCTTGTACCAGTGGGCCGAGCGCTGTCTGGCTAAGCTGAAGTTCCGCGCAGTGCCCTGAGGCGGGGCGCCAGCAAGTCCTTATCGCGCCTCATGAATTTGGCCCTTTTGGGCCT
>JBDHRZ010000013.1:0-17405 GCA_039807845.1 Rhodoferax sp. | reverse complement strand
CGGACCCGACGCCGTGGTGACCCTGCACAGCGGCATGACCGACCCGCAGCGGCTGCGCAACTGGCTGGCCGCGCACCTGGGCCACGCGCGCATCGTGCTGGGCACGCGCATGGCGGTGTTCGCCTCCATGCCGCGGCTGCGCCTGATCGTGGTCGACGAGGAGCACGATCCGAGTTACAAGCAGCAGGAAGGCGCACGCTATTCGGCGCGCGACCTGGCGGTGTACCGGGGCCGTCTGCTTGGTGCCCGGGTGCTGCTGGGCTCGGCCACGCCCTCGCTCGAGAGCTGGCACCACAGCCGGGCGCCGGAGCAAGGCGGGCGCTACACCCGGCTGCACATGCCGAGCCGGATCGGCGAGCAGGCGCGCCTGCCGCAGGTGCGCCTGATCGACATGAACCTGCAACCGCGGCGCGCGGTGATCGCTCCGCCCCTGCTCGAAGCAATCCGCCAGCGCATCGCAGCCGGCGAGCAGAGCCTGATCTTCCTGAACCGGCGCGGCTATGCACCGGTACTGCAGTGCGGCGCGTGCGACTGGAAGAGCGCCTGCCCGCACTGCAGCGCCTACCGCGTGTTTCACAAGATCGACCGCAGCCTGCGCTGCCACCACTGCGGGTTCGCCGAACCGGTGCCGCGCGCCTGTCCGACCTGCGGCAATCTGGACGTCACCGCGGTCGGCCGCGGGACGGAGCGATTGCAGGAGCACCTGGCGGAACTGCTGGCCGACGTGCGCCGACCGCAACCCGACACCACCGGGCAACCGCACGACGCCGCAGTGCAGGTGGCGCGCATCGACGCCGACAGCACGCGCCACGGCGGCAGCCTGCAGACGCAGTTGGCCCAGGTGCACCACGGCGCGGTCGACGTGCTGGTCGGCACGCAGATGGTCGCCAAGGGCCACGACTTCCGGCGCGTCACGCTGGTGGCCGCCATCAACGCCGACAACGCCCTGTTCTCCAGCGATTTCCGTGCACCGGAGCGGCTGTTCAGCCTGCTGATGCAGGCCGCCGGCCGGGCCGGCCGCGACGCGGCGATCAGCGGCCACAGCGAGATGTGGATCCAGACCTTCCAGCCGACGCACCCGCTGTTCGAGGCGCTGGCGCGCCACGACTACCCGGCCTTCGCCGAGCGGCAATTGCGCGAGCGCGAAGGCGCCGGCCTGCCGCCATTCTCCTTCCAGGCCCTGCTGCGCGCCGAAGCACGCAGCCAGACGGTGGCGCAAGGCTTCCTGCAGGCCGCCAGCGCGGCCGCACGCACCGAGCTCGCGCAGCTGCCCGGTTTCGCCCTCGTCACCCTGTACCCGGCGGTGCCGATGCCGGTGCAGCGGGTGGCCAACGTGGAGCGCAGCCAGATGCTGCTGGAGAGTCCGTCGCGCGCCGCGCTGCAACGCTTCCTGGCTGCCTGGCATGCGCTGCTGCACGCGCTGCGCGACGGCGAGGCCGGGCGCGGCCTGCTGCGCTGGATGGTGGACGTGGACCCGCTGACGATATGACGGCCAGACCCCAAGCGGGCCACCCTGGATCACGGATCACACCGTCTCACCGTGGCCCACGCTGACTGGCGCATCGGGCCAGCGCAAGCCTGCCGCTCGCTATGATCGGCCCTCGCCCCGTTTGTCTGCCTCCCCCTGCCGTCCCGCATGCCCGCCGCGCCCGCTCGCTCCCCCGGCCTGAACCTGCCCCAGCAAGAAGCCGTCAACCACCTGCATGGCCCGTGCCTGGTGCTGGCCGGGGCCGGCTCCGGCAAGACACGGGTCATCACGCACAAGATCGCGCGCCTGATCCAGACCGGCATGGAGCCGCGACGCATCGCCGCGATCACCTTCACCAACAAGGCGGCGGCGGAGATGCGCGAGCGCGCCGGTTCCCTGGCCGGGACGAAGGCCCGCGAGGTGCTGATCTGCACCTTCCACGCGCTGGGCGTGCGCATGCTGCGCCAGGACGGTCAGGCGCTCGGCCTCAAGCCCGGCTTCTCGATCCTCGACAGCGACGACGTGAGCGGGATCCTGAAGGACTGCGGCGGCAGCACCGATGCCGCCACGGCACGCCAGTGGCAGTGGGCGATCAGCCGCTGGAAGAACATGGGGCTCGACGCGGCCCAGGTGCAGGCGCAGGCCGCCAGCGACGAGGAACACACGACGGCTCGCATCATGGCGCGCTACGAAGAGCGACTCGCCGCCTACCAGAGCGTGGACTTCGACGACCTGATCAGCCTGCCGCTGAAGTTGCTGCGCGGGCACGTCGAACTGCGCCACAAGTGGCAGCAGGCCCTGGGCCACGTGCTGGTGGACGAGTACCAGGACACCAACGCCACCCAGTACGCCCTGCTCAAGCTGCTGGTGGGCGGACCCGAGCGCCGGGACGCGCGCCTCACCGCGGTGGGCGACGACGACCAGTCGATCTACGGCTGGCGCGGCGCCACGCTGGAGAACCTGCGGCAGTTGCCGATCGACTTCCCCGGGCTGAAGGTGATCAAGCTCGAGCAGAACTACCGCTCGACCTCGGCCATCCTGCGCGCGGCCAACAACGTGATCGGCCCCAACCCCAAGCTGTTCACCAAGAAGCTGTGGAGCGAACTCGGGGAAGGCGAGCCAGTGCGCGTGATCGACGCCGACCACGAGGCGCACGAGGCCGAACGCGTGGTGGCACGCATCCAGAGCCTGCGCGCCGGCACCACGGTCATCGGCAGCGGGCTGGCGCAGGCGCTCGAACTGCGCGACTTCGCGGTCCTGTACCGGGCCAACCACCAGTCCAGGGTGCTGGAACAGGCGCTGCGCAAGGCGCAGATCCCGTACAAGGTCTCGGGAGGGCAGAGCTTCTTCGACCGCGCGGAGATCAAGGACCTGTGCGCCTGGTTCCGGCTCTGGGTCAACGAGGACGACGACCCGGCGTTCCTGCGTGCTGCCACCACGCCCAAGCGCGGCATCGGCCACCAGAGCCTGACGCAACTGGGCGCGTTCGCGGCGCACCACCGGATGAGCCTGTTCGAAGCGCTGTCGCGTTCCAGCCTGGGCAGCGCCCTGTCGGCACGCGCGATCGCGAGCCTGCACGAGTTCGGCCGCTGCGTGAACGAGTGGCAAACCCGTGCCCGGCATGCACGCAGTGTCGACGCCGCGCGCAGCCTGCTGGCCGAGTGGCTGGAGGCGATCGGCTACGAACGCCACCTGCACGACAGCGAGGACAGCGACAAGCTCGCCGCCGCACGCTGGGGCAACGTGCTGGAGTTCTGCGACTGGGTGGCGGGGCGCTGCGGCGGCCGCGCAGACGACGCGGGCGGCACCTTCCATCCCGAACGCGCCGCCAGCCTGCTCGAAGTCGCGCAGACGGTCTCGCTGCTGTCCACCATCGGCGAGCGCGACCGGGATCAGAACGTGGTGACGCTCTCGACCCTGCACGCGGCCAAGGGACTGGAATGGCCGCACGTGATGCTGGTCGGCGTGACCGAGGGTCTGCTGCCGTTCAAGCCGGGCGACGAACCCGAGAGCCGCGGCCAGGACCAGTCCCCGCTGTCCGAGGCCACGCTGCAACGCCTGCAGGAAGAACGCCGCCTGATGTACGTGGGAATCACCCGGGCACAGCGCAGCCTGGCGGTGAGCTGGTCGCGCAAGCGCAAGGTGGGCCGCGAAATGGTCGCCGCCCAGCCCAGCCGGTTCATCGCCGAAATGGCGCTCGACACCGCAACCACCCGGGAAGACCCGCAGGCCAGACTCAAGGCGCTGCGCGCCGAGTTCGCACAAAGGGCATCAGCGGCCGCCCGCGCCGACGCAGCCAGGGAAGCTGGTGAGCCCGGCGCGCGCAGGCAGGTGCCGCACGTGCCCACCAAGGTCGCATAGGGCCGCGGGCACGGCGCCCCGGCCAGCGGACCGGCCAGCACACCGGGGCAACGCACCGGCCAGCGCCCCCGGCGCCCCGACTATGATCGGCGAAACCACTCCAGACCCGCGCGCCGCGGGGCATCGCCGCATGAAACGCACCCTCGAACGAAGCGCATGGGTCCTGCTGTTGCTGCTCCTGCTGGGCGCAGCGGCGCTGATCTGGTACAGCCACGGCAAGCAGCCGCAGCGCAGCGGTTCGGTGGCCCTGAGCGGGCTACATGCACCGGTGCGCGTGCAGTATGACGAGCGCGGAGTGCCCCATATCGAGGCCGGCAACGAAGCCGACATGTACCGCGCGCTCGGCTACGTGCACGCCCAGGACCGGCTGTTTCAGCTGGAGGTCGCACGGCGGCTGGCGCGCGGCGAGCTGGCCGAGATCCTGGGTCCGAAGCTGCTCGACACCGATCGGCTGTTCCGGACCCTGTCTCTGCGCGCGCACGCCGATGCGGTGATCGAGAAGATGGACAAGAGCACGCCCGCCTACCAGGCACTGCTGGCCTACCTGGATGGCGTCAACCAGTACCAGGCGGGCCATCCGGCGCCGGTCGAATTCGACCTGCTGGGCATCCCCAGGCGCCCGTTCACGCCGCAGGACACGATGGCGGTGGCGGGCTACCTGGCGTTCAGTTTTGCCTCGGCGTTCAAGACCGAGCCGGTCATGACCTACGTGCGCGACACGCTCGGCCCGGCCTACCTGGATGCGTTCGCCGACCTGCGCTGGCAGCCCGGCGGTGTCGACACGCCCGCGGCCATCGCCTCGCGGCAATCCGGCACGCCCTCGACGGTGGCGCCGCTCACGCGCGCCGACTGGCAGGGGCTCGCGCGCGTGAGCACGCTGGTGCGCCAGGTCATGGACGAGGCCTTGCTCGCGCCGTTCGAGGGCAGCAATGCGTGGGCGATTTCCGGTAGCCGCACCGCCAGAGGCAAGCCGATGCTGGCGGGTGATCCGCACATCGGTTTTTCCACCCCGGCGGTGTGGTACGAAGCGCACCTGCGCGCGCCGGGCATGGAACTCTACGGTCACTTCCAGGCGCTCAACCCACTGGCCCTGCTAGGGCACAACCAGCGTTTCGGCTGGAGCCTGACGATGTTCCAGAACGACGACCTCGACATGGTGGTGGAGAAGGCCAACCCTGCCAACCCCGGCCAGGTCTGGTACCAGGGGGCGTGGGTCGACCTGCAGCAGCGCAGCGAGACCATCGCGGTCAAGGGCGCGCCGGCGGTCACGCTGCAGCTGCGCCGCTCACCGCACGGGCCGATCATCACCGACGCCTACCCGGACAACTACGGCAACACCCCGGTGGCGATGTGGTGGGCCTTCCTGGAGACGGAAAACCCGATCCTGCAGGCCTTCCACGCGCTCAACCGGGCCGACACGCTGGACAAGGCGCGCCAGGCGGCGAGCCAGATCCACGCACCCGGACTGAACGTGGTGTGGGCGAGTGCCGACGGCGACATCGGCTGGTGGGCGGCAGCGAAACTGCCAATTCGCCCGGCCGGCGTGAACCCGACCTTCTTGCTCGACGCGGCCGCGGGCGAAGCCGACAAGCCGGGCTTTTACCCGTTCACCGACAACCCGCAGGAAGAGAACCCGCCACGCGGCTTCATCGTGTCGGCCAACCACCAGCCCACGGTGGCCAGCGGCATCGAGATCCCCGGCTACTACCAGCCGCCGGACCGGGTGCAACGACTGGTCAGCCTGCTGCAGGACGACCGCCACAAGGCCGACGTCGCGCTCAGCCAGGCGATGCAACGCGACGTGAGCAACGGCTATGCGCGGCGCGTGCTGACGCCCCTGCTGCCGGTGCTGCAGAGCGTCGTGACCGACCCGGCGGAACGCCGACTGGTGGACCAGCTGGCGGCCTGGGATGGCAGCTACACCGTCGAGCGCATCGAACCGAGCCTGTTCGTCCAGTTGCTCTATTCGATCGCGCAGGTGACCATGGCCGACAAGCTCGGGCCAGCGCAGTTCAAGAACCTGCTCGGTACGCGTGCGCTCGACTACGCCTTGCCGCGGCTGGCGGGCGACGCCGATTCACCCTGGTGGGTCGACCAGCGCAACCCGAACGTCACGGATGCACGCGAAGCCGGCGTGCGCAAGGCCTGGCGCCAGGCGATCGACCACCTGCGCGCCACCCTGGGCAAGGACCCGCAGCAATGGCGCTGGGGCCGCGCCCACACCGTGACGCACAACCACCCGCTGGGGCAGCAAAAACCGCTCGACACGCTGTTCAGCGTGGGGCCGTTTCCTGCCCCCGGCGGACGCGAACTGCCCAATGCGCTGGGCAACCCGATCGGACCGGCGCCGTGGGCGGTCACCATGGGGCCGTCGACGCGGCGCGTGATCGATTTCGCCGACGCCGGCCAGGCGCTGGGCATCAACCCGGTCGGGCAAAGCGGAGTGCCGTTCGACCGCCACTACCGCGACCAGGCCCGCACCTACAGCCGGGACGGCTATATGCGCGAATGGCTCGGCCAGGTCGACGTGGCGGCCCACACCCGCAGCACGCTGCGCCTGCAGCCGGCCGCTGCTCGCTGAACCAGAGCGGCGCCTGGGGCGCGGGCGGCCCAGGCGCCGTCGCTGGAAAAGATGGTGGGTTGGTTCGGCGGCGCAGCGCCACGTGCTGCGGCATCGCCACGCCGGCGTTGCTCAGCGCAACACCAGCACCGGGATGTGCGAATGCGTCAGCACATGCTGCGTCTCGCTGCCCAGCAGCACGCGCGTCAGGCCGCGCCGCCCGTGCGAAGCCATCACGATCAGGTCGCAGTGCTGTTTGTCAGCGACATCGATCACCGCGTCGGCGACGTAATTGGACTTCGCGGTGACCGCGATGGCCTTCACGCCGGCCGCGGCAGCCGCTGCCGTGACGCGATCGACGATGGCCTGCGAGGCGGCGGCGCGCTGCTCGTCCTGCTGCGCCTCCAGCGCCGCGTCGCGCACCATCTGGCCGTCCCAGTGGTCCTCGGTACGGCGATGTGTCACCTTCAGGGCCACCAGTTCCGACCCATGCACCTTGGCCAGTGCGATCGCGTGATCGACCGCCTTGCCGGACAACTCGGACCCGTCGCTGCACACCAGAATGCGTTTGTACATTTATTGCTCCGTGATGAATGAACCCAGGACGACCGCACAGGCCACGCGCAGCGCGGACCGAACCGGCCCGCCGCCGCGCCGACGCCTGTAACCAGGACGAACGGTACCACGATCGCGCAGCCTGCGACACCCCAACCAACACCCCGCGCGAGGCGCCAGACGGGACGGCGCAACCACACACTCAACGCGCGTCGATGGCCAGCACGCTGGTGCCCGCGTGCCCGTGCCCGGTGGCGATCAGCTGGTCCATGCGCGCGGCCACGCCGGCCAATGCCGCCATCGGCCGGCCGGCTGCGGTCTGCAGCATCAGCGCGAGATCCTTGCGAGCCATCGTGAGCTCGAAGGTTGCCGTGAAGTCACGCTCCGCCATGGTCGTCGCAGCGCGCTGCGCCCTGGCATCGAGATCGAACGTGCCGAGCAGACTGATGGCCTGCTGCGCATCCAATCCGGCGCCAGCAGCGATGGTCAGGATGTCGGCGACCAAGCCACCCAGCCCGATGATCAGCGCGTTGCCGCACAACTTGTGCGCGGCCGCCAGGTCGGCTCGCTCGCCCAGGTACTGCAGCCGCGCCGTCATGCGTGCCAGATCGGCCTGCACCGAGTCGAACACCGCCTTCGGACCGGCCACGAGGATCGTGCCTTGCGCCTTGCGCGCCGCGTCCGGCCCCATGAACACCGGGCAATGCAGGTAGTGCACGCCCGCGGCGTTGAAGCGCTGCACGCGCGCCGCGGTACTGCGCGGCAGCGTGGTGCTGTGATCCACGATGACCACCCCCGGCGCCAGGCCGTCGCGCGCCTGCGCCAGCACGTCCTCGACCACCGCATCGTCCTTGAGCACCAGGTGCACGCGCTGCGCGCCGCGCACGGCCTCGGCCGGGGTGGCGGCCGCCGTGGCGCCGAACGCCTCCAGCGCGCGCGCCTTGTCGGACGAACGGTTCCACACGGTCACGGCGTCGCCGCGTCCGGCGGCGGCCTCGGCGAATGCGGCACCGAGCAGTCCGGTGCCGAGAAATGCAATCTGGGTCATGGTCGATATGCTCCTGTCGGGACGAGTGGGCGCAGGCCCACTCGAGGGCACTGCAGGAGGTGAATGTAATGCTGGGGTCAGGTCTTGCCTTTTGCCCTCCAACGAGTTGGGGGCAAAAGGCAAGACCTGACCCCATTCGCCCAGATCATCTACGGCGCGGTGGCGCTGATGTGGCTCGTGCCAGACCGGCGGATCGAGCGCGTGCTGCGCGCGCCGCCGGCCTGACGGCCGGGACGGCAGCGGGTTGCTCGAGCTCCGCCAGGATCGGGCAGTCCGGCCGGTCGTCTCCGGCGCAGGAGCGGATCAGGGTCTTGAGCGTGCTCGCCATCTGCTGCATATCGTGCATGCGGCGTTCCAGCTCGACGATGTGCGCCTGCGCCAGCCGTTTGACGTCCGCGCTGTGGCGCGCACTGTCGTCCCACAGGCCGAGCAGGTCGCCGATCTCGCTCACCGAGAAACCCAGGTCGCGCGCACGCCGGATGAAGTGCAGGCGGTGCACGTCCTTGTGGCCGTACACGCGGTAGCCGGCCTCGGTGCGCGCCACCGCCGGCATCAGGCCGATCTGCTCGTAGTAGCGGATCATCTTGGCCGAGACCTGCGAGGCCCGGGAAGCTTCGCCGATGTTCATGCGGTGCCCGTGCCGGCGACCCGCCTGCCGCGGCGGCATGCGGCGCTCAGTCGGAACACCTTCGCCTGACGGCTGCGGTGCGAGCGCCTTGGGAGCGGCCCGGCGGCGCTCATGGCCTGGCCACCCTGACCTTGCCCACCATACCCGCCTCGCGGTGGCCCGGCAGCAGGCAGGCGAAATCCAGCGTCCCGGCGCGCTTGAAGGTCCAGATCAGTTCGCCGGTCTGCCCGGGCGCGACGGTGATCGCGTTGGCCTCGTGGTGCGCAGCCATGGCGGGCTGCGCGCGCATGGCCTGGGCGTGCTTGATCAGTTCGCTCATCTGGCCCAGCACCAGTTCGTGCTCCAGCCGTCCGTCGTTGGTGACGCGCAGGCGCACCGTCTCGCCCGGCGCGACCTGCAGGCGGTCGGGGTAGAAGCGCATCTTGTCGTCCATGCGCACCTCGATCGTGCGCATGGCCGGCGGCGTCTGACTGGCCCCGTGTCCGGCATGCCCGGACGTCGCGGCCAGCGCAGCGGCTGGTGCAAGAGCAAGGCAGGTCACCAGCGCGGCAAGCGCGCGCAAGGGACGGCGCCTGCCGCTGGGAGTCTGGATCGGTTGGGTCATGGAATCTCCTATTGCATGAAATGACGACCGGACCACGACGCGCAGACCCGGGCTGAAACCAGATCCTGTGCGCATGTGCAGCACGGGCTCTCAGCCGGCGCCTGCGGCCAGCGGCGGCTGGAAGCGACGCAGGCGCAGCGCGTTGCCGAGCACGAACACGCTCGAGAGCGCCATCGCGCCGGCCGCGAACACGGGCGAGAGCAGCAGCCCGTACGCAGGGTACAGCACGCCTGCGGCAAGCGGGATCAGCGCGGTGTTGTAGCCGAACGCCCAGAACAGGTTCTGGTGGATGTTGGCGATGGTGGCCTTGGAGAGCGCGATCGCATTGGGCACGGCCTGCAGGTTGCCCGACATCAGCACCACGTCGGCCGACTCCATCGCCACGTCGGTGCCGGTGCCGATCGCCAGCCCCACGTCGGCCTCGGCGAGCGCCGGCGCGTCGTTGATGCCGTCGCCGACGAAGGCGATGCGCCCATATTGCGCCTTCAGGCGGCGCACCGCCTCGACCTTGCCGGCCGGCAGCACCTCGGAGACCACTTCGTCGATCCCGAGCTGGCGCGCGATCGCCTGCGCGGTGTGCGCGTTGTCGCCGGTGATCATGGCCACCTTCAGCCCGAGCTGGTGCAATGCCTCGATGGCGCGCGGCGTGCTCGCCTTGATCGGGTCGGCCACGGCGATGATCGCCGCAAGGCGCCCTTCGATCGCCGCGTACATCGGCGATTTGCCTTCTGCCCCCAGGCGCTGCGCGGTGGCGGCGAACGCGCCCACGTCCAGCCCGAGCGCACGCATGAAGCGGTCCGCGCCCACCTCGACTCTGGTGCCAGCCACGCGGGCGCGCACGCCCATGCCGGTGACCGACTCGAAATCTTCCATTGCCGGCAGGTCGAGGCTGCCTTCGGTGGCAGCGGTGACGATGGCGCGCGCGATCGGGTGCTCCGAGCGCGACTCGACCGCGGCGACGCGCGCGAGCACCTGGCTGCGCTCGAAGCCCGCAGCCACTTCCAGGTCGGTCAGCACCGGGCGGCCCTCGGTCAGCGTGCCGGTCTTGTCCACCGCCACAACCCGCGCGTCCTTGAGCGACTGCAGCGCCTCGCCCTTGCGAAACAGCACGCCGAGCTCGGCGCCGCGGCCGGTGCCCACCATGATGGAGGTCGGCGTGGCCAGCCCCATCGCGCACGGGCAGGCGATGATGAGCACGGCCACCGCGTTGACCAGCGCGAAGGTGAGCGCGGGCGAAGGGCCGAACGCCATCCACGCGAGGAAGGTGAGCAGCGCCGCGCCCATCACCGCCGGCACGAACCACATCGTCACCCGGTCCACCACCGCCTGGATCGGCAGCTTGGAGCCCTGCGCCTGCTCGACCATGCGGATGATCTGCGCGAGCATGGTCTGCGCTCCCACCGCGGTGGCGCGCAGCGTGAACGCGCCCTGCTGGTTGACGGTGCCACCCACCACGGCGCTGCCCGTGGTCTTCTCGACCGGAATCGGCTCGCCGGTAATCATGGATTCATCGACGAAGCTGCGTCCTTCCAGCACCGCGCCATCGACCGGCACGCGCTCGCCCGGGCGCACCTGCACCACGTCGCCGAGCAGCACCTGCTCCACCGGCAACTCGAGCAGCTGGCCGTCGCGCAGCACCTGCGCAACCCGGGCCTGCAGGCCCACCAGGCGCCCGATCGCCTGCGAGGTGCGCCCCTTGGCACGCGCCTCCATCCAGCGCCCGAGCAGGATCAGCGCCACGATCACCGCCGCCGCCTCGTAGTAGACGTTGACCGTGCCCTCGGGCAGCAGGCCCGGCGCGAAGGTGGCCACCACCGAGTAGCCGAACGCGCTCGCGGTGCCCACCGCCACCAGCGAGTTCAT
Source organism: Rhodoferax sp. (assembly GCA_039807845.1). Lineage (GTDB taxonomy): Bacteria > Pseudomonadota > Gammaproteobacteria > Burkholderiales > Burkholderiaceae_C > CAISIP01. The sequence continues at coordinate 6,318 of JBDHRZ010000013.1, read as the reverse complement.
GTCCGGCGTGAGGCGCGCGAGCAGCGGAAAACCGCTCAGGTAGAAGCGCCGGCCCGGGATCGCCAGCACCAGCGCGGTGAGCACGAACTGCAGATACCAGCTCTGCTGCATGCCGATGGTCGCATCCACCCACTCATGCATGCCGGGGATCAGGTGCGAGCCCATCTCGAGCACGAACACCGGCAGCGCCAGCAGCACGGCCAGGATCAGGTCGCGTTTGAGCGCAGCGCGCTCCGCGTCCTTCTTCTCGGCCAGCACGGCGTCGGCCTGCGCGGCGCTGGCGGCCACGCGGGCCTGGTAGCCGGCCTTGGCCACGGCAGCCACCAGGTCGGCGGTCGACGCCAGCCCGCGCACGCTGGCGCGCTCGGTGGCCAGATTCACCACCGCCTCGCTCACGCCGGGCACGGCTTTGAGCGCACGCTCGACGCGGCCGACACAGCTCGCGCAGGTCATGCCCTCGACGGCGAGCTCCACCGAGCCCAGCGGCACCTGGTAGCCCGCCTGCTGCACCGCCTGCACCAGCGCCTTGCGGTCGACCGGCCCGGCGGGCCGGATGTCGGCGCGCTCGGTGGCCAGGTTGACCGCCACGCTGCCCACGCCGGGCACCTTGGCCAGCGCCTTCTCGACGCGTCCGACACAGCTCGCGCAGGTCATGCCCTCGATGGGCAGGCTGATGGTGGCGCCGCTCGCGATGGTCGCGGGCAACGCATGGGCACTCGACGGGTTCATGCTCGCTTCTCCTGCAGTGGTTCTGCAATATGCGAGTAGTGTCTACCTTCCCATCATGGCAAGGTCAAGCGCGCTGCCGATAACCCTGTGTCCGCACACGGGAAACGCCGCCGGCGCGGCCTGGCGTGAAGACGTCTACGCCGCCGCGCGCTGGCGCAACTGGCCGCGCAGTTCGTCGTAGCCGCCCACGTAGGACGCGCCGCCGGCGTCGTGGATGAAGATCTGCGGCAGGCTGCGCACCGGCTGGCCGACCTTGGCCTGCAACTGGTCGACGCTGATGTCACTGCCCACCGTGTGGTACTGGAACGGGATGGACTGGATCTCGCAGAGCATGCGGGTCTTGTGGCAGTTCACGCAGCCGTCCTTGCCGTAGATGATGATTTCCATGGGTGTCTCCAAGACTCTATGCGGCCATGCGGCCGGGATGTTTCTGTCAGAAGTCGACTTCGAACACGACGTTCTCGTCGGTGCGGCGCATCACGCCGACCTTGTAGGCGGCGATGTCCTGCTCCTGCGGCGAGGCCTGGGTGCTGGAGATGTTGAGCCACTTCTCCATGAACTTGAGCGGGTTGTGCACGGGCAGCTGGTAGCGGGTCGTGGACAGGCCGAACAACTCGTACACGTCGCGCGCGCAGTGCAACGTCCAGGCCGACAGGCGGTCGGCGTTCATGCCGACGAGCTCGCGCCCTTCGGAGAACAGGTACTCGATCCAGCGCCGCTCGCTGTCCACCACCTCCTCGATGATCTTCTCGATCTGGCCACGGCACTGGGCGAAGGCCGCCTGGCCGCGCGCGGTGGAGAGGTCATGCCTGAGCACGGCGCGGTCGAGCTCGACGTGAATTTCCAGTTCGTCCTGCGCGATCTTCTGGATCGCCTTGCCGATCGGCTGGAACAGCCCGGTATCGCAGATCGCGAACGTGACGGCGAAGCTCGCCATGAACTGGATGCGCTCCATGCACAGCAGCCCGACGATGGTCATGAACACCGCGTTGTAGGTGTCCTGGTCGTTGGGCAGCTGGCCGATCGCGTACTTGTGCGAGGCCTCGTAGCCGGCGGCAAACACGCGCGCCACTTCGGCCAGGCGCTCGTGCGCCTCGCGCACGCGCAGGATCTCGTCGAGGATGACGGCCGGGTCGTCGAACGAATTGCGCACGATCTCGGAGTACGTCGCGGCGTGCACCACCTCGTTGTCGGAGATGCGCTGCCAGGCCGCCCACAGCTCGCTCGAGGTGATGAAGGGTGCGAGCACCGGCGCGATGGCGCGCGAGGCGACCGAGTCGGCCTCCCACTGCCAGGCCAGCGTCTTGATCATCATGTCGTAGGTGGCGCGCGAGCAGGACTTGAAGTCCGCGTTGCACGAGGAGTAGTCGAACTCGTTCTCGTCCCAGTCGAGCGACTTCTGCGCCTTGTAGAGCTTCCAGATTTCGGGGTAGTGACGGTTCACGGTATCGAACAGCCCCGGGCGCTGGCCCAGCAGCAGTTGCGGCTTGCGGTAGTCGGTCTTGTCGTAGTTGAAGACGGTGTCGGTCATGGGTGCGGTCCTGTTGCCGCCTCTGCAGCCCGGCGCGCAGCCGGCCGCGGGGCGGCGGTCACTGTCGAGAAATCGTTTCGTCCGTCGTTGATTCAGGTGTAGCTGGTGCCGCTCGCGGGGCCGAGGATGCTCAGAGCGTGCAGGCCTCGCAGTCGCTGTCCTGCTCGCCGGCGGGCCCGCCCGCGCTGGCCTCGGAGACGGGCTCCACCGCTTCGGCAGCGGCAGCGGCCGTGGCCTTCATGCCGTTGGACGTCTTCTGGTTCATGTAGTACTTGGATTTCAGCCCCAGCTTGACACGGTAAAGGTAGTCCTCGATCAGCTCGGTCGAGGAGATGGACGCATCCCCGATCACGCGGCGGTAGAAGTCGGCCGAGATGCCCTGGTCGGTCCACTTCTGCACGATCGCGTACAACTCGGTCATGTCGCGCGTCGGGATGTCCCAGGCCGACTGGTACTGCCCGGCCAGCACGTCGCCTTCGGGCGCGGCCCAGTAGTTCACGCGCTGGTTGTCGGTCTTGATCAGCGTGAGCTCGCGCACCGGATACAGGCCGTTGGTGGTACCCGAGGCGTTGGCCGAGGTCTCGGTGGGCATGTGCGCCACCAGCACCGAGTTGCGGATGCCGCCGTTGGCAACGATCTCGCGCCGCAGCAGCTCCCAGTCGTAGCGCGGCGTGAAAGGCGCGATCCTGTCGACGTGCGGGTTGCAGGTGTCCAACGGCAGCCAGCCCTCGGGCCAGCGCGTCTTGTGCATCCAGGGCGCGTTGCCCAGCTCCTTGCCGAGTTTCAGGCTGGCACGCAGCAGGTGGTAATAGTGGCGCTCGGCCACCTCATGGATGAACTGCTTGCCGGCCTGGTCGGTATAGCGCTTGCCGTTCTTGGCCATCAGGTGCGCCAGCCCCAGGATGCCCACGCCCGCGTTCAGACGCTGGCGGGAGGTCACGCCCACCTGCGGCAGTTCGTAGTGCGCCAGATGGATGCACTTGTCGATCATCAGCAGCGCGTAGTAGGCCACCTCGGCGTATTGCTCCTCGCTATCGATGTTGGAGACGACGATGCCCGCCAGGTTGCAGGTGGCCACCTCGGGCGCGCTGCGACGCACGATGGCCTCGATCGGCAGCGTTGCGCCCTCGCGCTCGAGCGCGTCGCCGGCCTGCAGCTCGTCGGGCCAGACCATGCCGCGCTGCGTGCGCACCTGCGTCTTGCCGGGCAGCGTGTGGCGCGTGCCATCGATGCATTGCACCTCCACCACCGAGATGTCGTCCTCGGCGTAGAGCTCGGTGATGTGGTTGTAGGCAGCGGTCGGCAGCGCGATCTCGGCACACAGGTTGGAGCTGTGGATCGTGTCCTTGAACGGCGTGTGGCGGTTCATCTCCGAGATGTTGTGCTCGTAGACGCGGCCGGTCTCGTTCCACTCGTTGCTGGCGGTGATGAGCAGCTCGCGCGCGCTCACCCAGGTCTTGGCAAAGCCCTCGTCGGCCGCGTAGCGCTCGTAGATCGCCTCGAAAGCCGCTTCGTCGCCGCTGTAGAGCGCCGCGTGCAGGTCGGGCGCGGTGAAGCAGTTGAACAGGAACACGTCTTCGTTCTTCGCCACCTTGCGCGCGAAGAAGCGGTTGCCGCCCCAGGAGTAGTCCATGCCGCGGATCTTCTTGTCCTCGGTGGACATCGGGTTCTTCAGGCGCAGCAGCGTGTCGACCTCCGGGTCGAAGATCGGGAAGTATGCGGTGCAGGCGCCGCCGCGACCGTTCTGCAGGTTCGACTTCACCTCGGCCACCAGCGCGCGGAAGTACGGCAGCTTGCCCTGGTGGCGGATCACGCCGCCGCGCACCGGGTCGTTGAGCGAGCGCGTGGCCATGTGCGCGCCGATGCCCGCGCTCATGTAGGTCATGGTGTTGGCGATGTGGTTGCCCACCGCGATGGATCGTGCGTTGTCGCCCACCGTGTACAGGCAGCAGCTTGCGTAGCCGCGCAGCGGCGTGCCCAGGTTCACGTGGTTGGGCGTGGGCGCGTTGATGCGGTTCTTCGACAGGTGCTCGTAGAAACGCTGCACGTCGCGCATGCGGCGCGCGCGCGGCTGGTCCACCGACAGCGCCATCGCCATGCGCATGTAGATGAACTGGGGCGACTCGTAGTACACGCCCTGCACCCGGTCGGCAATGGCGTACTTGGTCAGGTGCGTGTGCAACTGGTAGTGCGCGTATTCGAAGTCGCGCTCGTGGTCGATCCACTCCTGGATCACCGCGTACTCGGAATCCGAATAGTCCAGCACCTCCATCAGGCCCAGACCTTGCAGCTTGCGGTGCAGTTCGCGCACCGTGGGGCGGGTGTTGCGATACAGGTCCTTGCGGATCATCGTGGCGTACAGGCGCCCGGCCATGCGGTTATACGACCAGGTGTCGAAGTTCAGGCAGGTGCGGATGAGCTGCTGCTGCAGCTGGCGCGAACTGGCCGTGGTGGACATCGCGGAGACGGTCTCCAGCACCGCCGTGGGCCAGTCCACGGCGTCGCCCAGCGTCTCGGCGGCCCACTGGCCCCACTGGTTGAGCTTGTAGGGAGTGAACGGCTCGACATGGCCGTCGCGTTTGATGATGAGTTCGAGCATGAATCCTTCTTCCCCGCAGGCAGACCACCCGCAGCGGTGTAAACCATCGCCCTGCGCCCGCGCGCTGGGCCCCTTGCGACCGTCGTTCGCACGCACGCCCCGCCCGGACATGCGTCCAGGCGCGCAGCGCACCCGTGCGCAAAGACGACCCGCCCGCCCAGCCCCTTGCCTGGGCCGTGCATCGGCACGTCCGCGGGCTGCATCGACCGCTGCGGACGCGCATCGCAGTTCCCTTTTCGATCGATCCGCCAGCGACGGCGAACGATTGCCGAGGGGCACAATATATAGCGTTTTGGTGCCATCGGAAACACTACCTGTAGTGTTTTCGCGTCGACACGGTTTCTTTCTTTTTGCAGCCCGACCGGCTGGCGCCTGCGGTGCTAGTGGGCGCCCACAAAGAGCGCAATGGCAGGTGCCGATCGAAAAAAATTCCCCCCGGACGCGCCTTGGAGCTTGACAAAAAGCTGCACGATCCGTCGCCCTCCGAATCTCCGAACAGGACCGCAGCGGCCACAGACAATGCATTTGCATTGATTTGACAAGGCAAGTGCATTACCGTGCCAAGCAACGTCAAAGGCAATGACTACCGGTTGATCGTGGCCGTTGCGTACAAATTGCAGATCGTCTACGTGAAGTTCGTTGGCACCCACAAGGAGTACGACGCAGTGGACGCAGAAACCGTTGAAATGGCCTGACCGGCCACGGAGGAAAACATGGACATCCGCCCCATCCACACCGAAGCAGACTACAAGGCCACGCTCAAGGAGATTTCGGCCTTGATGGAGTCTGACCCTGATCTGGGCACGCCGCAGGGGGATCGCCTGGATATCCTGGCCACGCTGGTGCAGGCCTACGAAGCCAAGCACGTACCCATCACCGCGCCAGATCCGGTGGAAGCCATCAAATTCCGGATGGATCAGAGCGGCCTGTCCGTCAAAGATCTCGAGCCGATCATCGGCAAGAGCAACCGCGTCTACGAAGTCCTGAGCCGCAAGCGCCCGCTGACGCTGGCCATGATCCGACGACTGCACAAGCGCCTGGGCATCCCGGCCGATGTGCTGATTGCGGAGACGGCCGCAGGGTGATCATCGAACACTGTGCTTGGCTTCTACAGCGAACAGCGTTGTCATGGGCGCCTCCATCTTGGAGAAGAAGATGCACTACCCCGTGATGACCGAACGACAGGTTGCCTTCCGATGGAAGATCAGCCTGAAAACCTTGCGACGCTGGCGCTCCGACAACGAGGGGCCCATCTGGCACAGATTGTTGCAGTACGGTTGCCGACTCGATCAGGTCGGCAAGGTGCTTGCTGTTCTTGTGAGACTTCTTGGCCACTCTATGCTCCTTGGGGTAGTGCTGAGTGGCCTGGCTTGCGTCGGCACCGTCAGCGCGGTTCGACAGTCACGGGATGATTCCCAACATGATCTTGGTCTTGATGCTGGACAGCCAGTCCTCGCGG
>JBDHRZ010000012.1:0-17922 GCA_039807845.1 Rhodoferax sp. | reverse complement strand
GGTGTTCACGCTGAAGGACGCGGATGCCGACCTGCCGTTCCTGATCGGCGACTACCACCTCGCGATCCAGCCCAACGGCGGCAAGGATGCACCCAACGCCGGCATCGGAACCGGCGCCTACAAGGTCGCCAGCTTCGAGCCCGGCGTGCGCTACGTGGGTACGCGCAATCCCAACTACTGGGCCGCCGACAAGCGCGGCTTCGCGGATCAGGTCGAGGTGCTGGTGCTCAACGACAGCACGGCGCGCACGGCGGCGCTGCAAAGCGGCCAGGTGCACATGATCAACCGGGTCGATCCCAAGGTGGTGGACCTGATCAAGCGCGTGCCCGGCGTCAAGATCCGCAACATCTCCGGGCGCGGCCACTACGTGTTCGTGATGCACTGCAATACGGCGCCGTTCGACAACGCCGACCTGCGCATGGCGCTCAAACTGGCGGTCGACCGCAAGGAAATGGTCGACAAGATCCTGCGCGGTTTCGGCTCGGTGGGCAACGACTTCCCGATCAACCACGCCTACCCGCTGTTCTCCGACGACATCGAGCAGCGCGTCTATGACCCGGAAAAGGCCGCGTTCTACTACAAGAAGTCCGGCCACAGCGGGTCGATCCTGCTGCGCACCTCGGACGTCGCGTTCTCCGGCGCCGTCGATGCCGCGCAGCTGTTCCAGGCCAGCGCGGCCAAGGCGGGCATCAAGCTCGAGGTCAAGCGCGAACCCGGTGACGGCTACTGGTCCGAGGTCTGGAACAAGCAGCCGTTCTGCGCCTCCTACTGGAGCGGGCGGCCGGTGCAGGGCCAGATGTACTCGACGGCCTACATCACCGGCGCGGACTGGAACGACACGCGCTTCTTCAACCCGAAGTTCGACCAGATGGTGAAGACGGCCAAGGCCGAACTCGACCAGGCCAAGCGCAAGGCGATGTACCGCGAGATGGCGCTCATCGTGCGCGACCAGGGTGGCGCCATCGTGCCGATGTTCAACGACTCGGTGGATGCGATCGGCGGCAAGCTCGCCGGCTACGTCGACAACCCGAACGCCGAACTGATGTCCGGCATGGCCGCCGTCGAGTGCTGGCTCGAGGCCTAGAGCCGGTAACGACATGATGCCCAGACTCTGATCCGCGCGGCACCCAATCGATCGTGTCCCCGCTGATCCAACAGGTGACCCGGCGTGTCGCGCTGGGGGTGCTGCTGTTGCTGGGTGTCTCCGTGCTGATCTTCGCCGGCACGCAGTTGCTGCCCGGCGACGTGGCCCAGGCCATCCTGGGCCAGTCGGCCACGCCCGAGGCGCTGGCCAATCTGCGCCGCGACATGGGGCTGAACGACCCGGCCTGGCTGCGTTACTGGCACTGGCTCAGCCACGCCCTCACGGGTGACTTCGGCAAGGCCCTGTCGAACGGCCAGGACATCTCGGCCGCGCTCGGCAAGCGCCTGGGCAACACCCTGTTCCTGGCGTTCTGGACGGCCGCGGTGTCGGTGCCGCTCGCCATCATGCTCGGACTCCTTGCCGTGCTCAAGCGCAATGGCGCCGTCGATCGGCTCATCTCCGGCCTGGGCCTGGCCTCTACCGCGCTGCCCGAGTTCTTCGTCGGCTACGTGCTGATCTACTTCTTCGCGGTGAAATTGCAGTGGGCCACCAGCGTCTCGACGGTCTACGAGAGCATGACGCTGGGGCAGCGCCTGGGCGCGATCGTACTGCCGGTGCTGGTGCTCACCGCCGCCGTGCTCGCGCACATGATGCGCATGACGCGCGCCGCGATCCTCAACGTGATGCAGTCGGCCTACATCGAAACGGCCGAACTCAAGGGCCTGGGCGCGCTGCGCGTCATCTACCGGCACGCGCTGCCCAACGCGCTGGCGCCGATCATCAACGTGGTGATGCTCAACCTCGCGTTCCTCGTCGTGGGCGTGGTGGTGGTGGAGGTGATCTTCGTCTATCCCGGCATGGGCCAGTACCTGGTCGACCACGTCTCCAAGCGCGACGTGCCGGTGGTGCAGGCCTGCGGGCTGATCTTCGCCACCGTCTACATCGGCCTGAACCTGGTGGCCGACATCGCCAGCATCTTCGCCAACCCGCGCCTGCGGCATCCGAAGTAGAGTTTCCGTGCGCAGTCTCCACCGCATGCCGATCTCCGCCCTGCTGGGCCTGCTGCTCACCGGGCTGTTCGTCGTGGTGGCGCTGCTGGCGCCCTGGATCGCGCCGTTTTCCAACGCCGAGGTGGTCGGCGACGTCTGGGCCGCAGCATCCACCAAGCACTGGCTGGGTACCGACAACCTGGGGCGCGACCTGCTCTCACGCATGATCTACGGCACCCGGGTGACGCTGGTCATCGCCAGCCTGGCCACCGTGCTGGCTTTCACCATGGGCTCGGTGCTGGGTTTCACTGCCGCCGTGGTCGGCGGCTGGCTCGACCAATGGCTCTCGCGCGGGGTGGATCTGCTGATGGCGATCCCGACGCTGATCTTCGCCCTGGTCGTGCTCTCCGTGCTGCCTTCGACCATCACCGTGCTGGTACTGGTGATGGGCACGCTCGACGCCACCCGGGTGTACCGGCTCGCGCGCGCCGTCGCGGTGGACATCAACGTGATGGACTTCGTCGAGGCGGCGAAGCTGCGCGGCGAGGCGGCGCGCTGGATCGTGTTCTCCGAGATCCTGCCCAACGCGCTCTCGCCGCTGGTCTCCGAACTCGGCCTGCGCTTCATCTTCGCGGTGCTGTTCCTCTCGGCGCTGTCCTTCCTCGGCCTCGGCGTGCAGCCGCCCGACGCCGACTGGGGCGGCATGGTGAAGGAGAACAAGGAAGGCATCGTGTTCGGCATCCCGGCAGCGTTGATCCCGGCCGCGGCGATCGCCGTGCTGACCATTTCGGTCAACCTGGTCGCCGACTGGGTGCTCACGCGCACCAGCGACCTCAAGGGCGGGCGCGGCAATGGCTGAGCGCAGCGCTGCCGGCGCGCCCCTGCTGCAGATCCGCGACCTGCGCATCGAGGCCACGGTGTTCCCACCCGGGGAGGCACCGCGCGACATCGTGATCGTCGACGGCGTCTCGCTCACGCTGCAGCAGGGCAAGGTGCTGGGGCTGATCGGCGAGTCGGGCGCGGGCAAGTCGACCATCGGGCTCTCGGCGCTGGGCTACGGGCGCGGCGGCGTGCGCATCACCGGCGGCCAGGTGCTGCTGCACGGCCAGGACATCCTGCAAGGCGGCACGCGCACGCTGCGCGCGGTGCGCGGCCGGCGCGTCGCCTACGTCGCGCAGTCGGCGGCCGCCGCCTTCAACCCTTCCTATCGCCTGATCGACCAGGTCATCGAGGCCTCCCTGCACCATGGAGTCGCCAGCCGCAGCCAGGCACGGCAACGTGCCGTGGAATTGTTCGCCAAGCTGGGGCTACCCGATCCGCAGCATTTCGGCCGGCGCTATCCGCACCAGGTCTCGGGCGGTCAGTTGCAACGTGCCATGACGGCGATGGCCCTGTGCGCGCAGCCCGACCTGATCGTGTTCGACGAGCCGACCACCGCGCTGGACGTGACGACGCAGATCGACGTGCTGGCCTCCATCAAGGAGGCGATCCGCGACACCGGCGTGGCCGGCCTGTACATCACGCACGACCTGGCGGTGGTGGCGCAGGTGTCCGACGACATCATGGTGCTGCGCCACGGCAGGATGGTGGAATACGGGGCCACCGCGCAGATCATCCAGGCGCCGGCGCAACCCTACACGCGTGAACTGGTCTCGCTGCGATCGGTCGCGCACGAGGAGAAGAAGCCCGCGCCCACACCGCTGCTCGACGTGCGCAACATCAGCGCCAGCTACGCCGGCGCCGGGGTGAAGGTGCTCGACCAGGTGAGCGTCTCGCTCAGCCGCGGCCAGACGCTGGCGGTGGTGGGTGAATCGGGCTCCGGCAAGTCCACGCTGGCGCGCGTGGTCACCGGCCTGCTGCCGCCCGGCCAGGGCGAAATCGTGTTCGACGGCCAGCCGCTACCCAGGCGGCTGGCCGAGCGCAGCAAGGAGCAGTTGCGCCAGTTGCAGATGATCTACCAGATGGCCGATACGGCGATGAACCCGCGCCACACCGTGGGCCGCATCATCGGCCGGCCGCTGGAGTTCTACTTCGGCATGCGCGGGGACGAGAAACGCCGCCGGGTGCAGGAACTGCTCGACCAGATCGAAATGGGTGCCGGCTACATCGACCGCTATCCGGCCGAACTCTCCGGCGGGCAGAAGCAGCGCGTGTGCATCGCGCGCGCGCTGGCCGCCAAGCCCAAACTGATCATCTGCGACGAGGTCACCAGCGCGCTCGACCCGCTGGTGGCCAACGGCATCCTCAACCTGCTGCTCAATCTGCAGAACAGCGAGGACGTCGCCTACATCTACATCACGCACGACCTCACCACCGTGCGCGCGATCGCCGATGCGATCGCCGTCATGTACCAGGGCCGGCTGGTGCGCTACGGCGGCAAGACCGAGGTGCTCACGCCGCCCTTCGACGACTACACCGACCTGCTGCTGTCCTCGGTACCCGAGATGCAGCTCGGCTGGCTGGAGTCGGCGATCGGCCGCCGCCGCATGGCAAGCGCCGGGCACTGAGCGTGCGATCATATGAATCGCAGGCGCTGACCCCTCCCCATGCGGCGACGCGCAAGACACACAGGAGAAAGCGTCCATGCACCGACTCAGCGACTTCCCCGTCACGCGCAAGTGGCCGCCGCGCCACCCCGATCGGCTGCAGCTGTACTCGGTGCCCACGCCCAATGGAGTCAAGGTATCGATCATGCTCGAGGAAACCGGCCTGCCCTACGAGGCGCATCGGGTGAACTTCGACGCACAGGAGCAACTCTCGAGCGAATTCCTCTCGCTCAACCCGAACAACAAGATCCCGGCCATCCTGGACCCGGACGGCCCCGGCGGCGCGCCGCTGGGTCTGTGGGAGAGCGGCGCCATCCTGGTCTACCTGGCCGCCAAGACCGGGCAACTGCTGCCGGCCGACGACGCCGGCCGGTACACGACGCTACAGTGGCTCATGTTCCAGATGGGCGGCATCGGGCCGATGTTCGGGCAGGTCGGCTTCTTCAACAAATTCGCCGGCAGGCAGATCGAGGACAAGCGCCCGCGCGACCGCTACGTCGCCGAATCGCGCCGCCTGCTCGGCGTGCTGGAGCGGCAACTGGACGGTCGCACCTGGGTCACCGGCGCGCAGTACACCATCGCCGACATCGCGATCTTCCCCTGGGTGCGCAACCTGGTCGGCTTCTACGAAGCGGGCGAACTGGTGGGCATCGACGACTTCGCGCACGTCCAGCGGGCGCTGGCCGCGTTCCTGGCGCGCCCAGCAGTGCAGCGCGGGCTGCTCATCCCGGCCGCTGGCTGATCCCCCCCTGTCAACCGCATCGAAAGACCCTCCATGCTCACGCTCTACATCGGCAACAAGAACTACTCCTCCTGGTCCATGCGGCCCTGGGTGCTGCTCAAACAGGCGGGCATCGCGTTCGAGGAAGTGGTGGTGCGCTTCGATTCGTTTGCGCCCGACTCCCGTTTCAAGCAGCAGATCGGCCCGGTCAGCCCCTCGGGCAAGGTGCCGGTGCTGCTGGACGACGGCTTTGCGGTCTGGGATTCGCTGGCGATCGCCGAGTACCTGGCGGAGAAATTCCCCGAACGCCAACTCTGGCCGCGTGATGCCAGGGCGCGCTCGCGCGCGCGCTGCGTGAGCGCCGAGATGCACTCGGGCTTCCAGAACCTGCGCGGCGCCTGCGGCATGAACGTCGAGGCCGACCTGTCCCATGCCGGCGCGCTGATCTGGCGCGACAAGCCGGCGGTGCGCCAGGACGTCGCGCGCCTGGTCACGATGTGGACCGAACTGCTCGAGACCCACCAGGGGCCGATGCTGTTCGGTGACTTCTCGATCGCCGACGCGATGTATGCGCCGGTGGTGATCCGGCTCACGCGCTTCGCGCTGCCGGTGCCCGAGCCGATCCGCGCCTACCTGCAGCGGGTGCAGGCCTTGCCCGGCGTCGCCGCCTGGATCGAAGGCGCCCTGCAGGAGCAGGACTTCATCGCGTTCGAGGAGCCCTACCGGTTGGCGCGCTGAGCGGCCAGGTCGCCCGACGCGGTGCGCCGAATGGCGCCGCTGGGCGCGCAACGCGCGCAGGACCGCCAGCCTGTGACGACGGAGATCGCCGGCACGCGCGGCGGGCCCGCGCGGGCGCAACCCCTACACTGCCGGCGATGGAGATCTACCTGGTCGGCGGAGCGGTACGCGACACCCTGCTCGGGCTGCCGGTGAAGGACCGCGACTGGGTGGTCGTGGGTGCAACGCCCGAGCAGATGCTCGCGCACGGGTTCGTTCCCGTGGGCAAGGATTTCCCGGTTTTCCTGCACCCGCGCACCAAGGAGGAATACGCGCTGGCGCGCACCGAGCGCAGCACGGCGCCGGGCTACAAGGGGTTTGCGTTTCACGCCGCGCCAGACGTCACGCTGGAGCAGGACCTGGCGCGGCGCGACCTGACGATCAACGCGATCGCGGTGGCGCGGGCTCGGCTTGCGCCCGACGGCAGCTTCGATCCGGGGACGACCCGGCTGGAGGACCCGTTCCACGGCCAGCGTGACCTCGCACTGCGCCTGCTGCGCCACGTGACCGACGCCTTTCACGACGACCCGGTGCGCATCCTGCGCGTGGCCCGCTTCGCGGCGCGCTTCGCCGACTTTCGCGTGGCAGGCGAGACCCTGGCGCTGATGCGCAGCATGGTGGAGGGCGGCGAGGCCGACGCACTGGTGGCCGAGCGCGTCTGGCAGGAACTCGCGCGCGGCCTGATGGAAGACACGCCGTCGCGCATGCTGCACGTCCTCTCGGACTGCAACGCGCTGCCCCGCCTGCTGCCGGAACTGTGCGAGGGTCAGGCTGTCACCGGCGCGGCCCTGATCGATCGCGCCGCGCGCGACCGCTCGGCGCTCCCGGTGCGCTTTGCCTGCCTGTGCCGCGCCGTGCATGACGCCGCGCGACTCGAAGGGATGTGCGCGCGGCTGCGCGTACCCAACGACTGTCGCGACCTGGCCCTGCTGGCACAACGCGAGGCGCTGGCCGTGCAACGCAGCGGCAGCCTCGACGCAATGGGGCTGCTGGCGCTGCTCGAACGCTGCGACGCACTGCGCAAGCCGGCGCGTTTCCACGACCTGCTGCAGGTCTGCGCCCTCAGTGCCGGCGTCGAGGTCGGCACGCCAGGCGCAGCCTATGCGCCACGCGAGCAGTTGCGCGTGGCGCTGGCCGCCGTGCTGGAAGTGCCGACGGCCGGCATCGCACGCCAGGCGATGGCCGAGGGCAAGAGCGGCCCGGCCATCGGCGCCGTGATCCACGCCGCACGGGTCCAGGCACTGGCGGCCGCGCGGCGGCGCTGAACGCCTGCGCCGACCTGGAGCGCAAATCTCGACCCGACACGAGGACCAACGCGGCACACGCGCATCAGCCCCACACGGGCGCTCAGCGCCCGCCCATCGTCGCACCGCGAAACAGCTGCGCGTGCTCACGCGGCGCCGAGCGCCAGTATTGCGGGGGAGCCACCACCTGCACGCCGAGTTCGGCGGCAGCATGCCAGGGCCAGCGCGGGTCGAACAGCAGCGCGCGCCCGAGTGCGACCAGGTCGGCCTGGCCGTCGGCGACGATGGCCTGCGCCTGCGCGGCAGTCGTGATCAGTCCGACCGCGATGGTGGGGATGCCGGTGGCCTGGCGCAGTCGCTGGGCAAACGGCACCTGGTAGCCGGGCGCGACCGCAATCTTCTGCCCCGGTCCGATGCCGCCGGAGGAGGCGTCGATCCAGTCGACCCCGCGTGCACGCAGTGCGTGCGCGAACACCAGGGTCTGCTCCGGGTCCCAGCCGCCCTCGATCCAGTCAGTGGCCGAGACGCGCACGCCCACCGGTTTATGCGCGGGGAAAGCGGCGCGCACCGCGTCGAACACCTCCAGCGCAAAGCGCATGCGGTTCTCCAGCGAACCCCCGTAGGCGTCGCTGCGCCGGTTGCTCACTGGCGAGAGGAACTGATGCAGCAGGTAGCCATGCGCCGCGTGGATCTCGATGGCATCCAGGCCGAGACGGGCCGCGCGTGCGGCACTGCCGGCGAACGCCTCGCGCACGCGCCGCAGACCCGCATCGTCGAGCGCGAGCGGGGCCGCCTCGCCGTCGTTGAGCGCGCTCGCCGAGGGAGCGTGCGCCAGCCAGCCGCCGTCCTGCAGCGCGATCTGCCGGCCGCCCTCCCAGGGAGAGCGGCTCGAAGCCTTGCGCCCGGCGTGTCCCAGCTGGATCGCGATCGGTGTGTCGCTGTGCGCGCGCACGGCTTCCAGCACCCGACCCAGCGCAGCTTCCGTGGCGTCGTCCCACAGCCCCAGGTCAGCCGGCGTGATGCGGCCGTCGGGCTCTACCGCGGTGGCCTCGATGCACAGCAGGCCCGCCCCGGAGATGGCCAGGGATCCCAGGTGCATCAGGTGCCAGGGCTGGGCGCGGCCGTCGACGGCCGAGTACTGGCACATCGGCGAGACCACGATGCGGTTGGACAACTGCACGCTGCGCAGCGCAAAGGGAGAAAAGAGGGTACTCATGCGGGCAAGGCCATGAATCACGCCACCAGAGCGAGCGCCGCGTAGTCACCGAGCCGGTCTCCCAGCCCCGCCTCCACCAGCAACACACCGTCGGTGAGCGCCGGCAGGTGGCCGGTGAGGTGGGCCTGCAGGCGCGACAGCAGGAACGCGCGGTGGTGCCAGAACACGCCCCCGCCCAGGCTGATGCGCTGCAGATCGAGCGTGGCCACCAGGTTGTAGAGCATGCGACCCATGACGCGGCAGACCGTATCGACGATGGCGAGCGCCTGCGCGTTGCCCTGCCCAGCCTGGTCGAGCAAGGCGGCGGCATCGGCAAAACCGTTTCCGGCGAACCGGCGCGCCAGGGCGTTGCCGGCCACCTGACCCTCCACGTCGCCGACGTTGCCACAGCCACACAGGGCGTCGGCGTTGTCGTCCACGAACATGTGGCCGGCATGGCCGGCGTTGCCGTTCTTGCCGCGCAGCACGTGGCCATCGACGCACAGTCCGATGCCGATGCCGGTGCTCCAGGTGACGTAGGCGCAGTGATCCATACCCTGCAGCGCGCCCCAGCGGCGCTCGGCGACGAGCGCGGCGATCGCGTCGTTGGCCACGTGCACGTCCGGGAATGCGACGCGCAAGGGGGCCTCGAGCACGGCACTGGTCCAGTCGTTGGGCAGGCCGCGCGCCGGGCCGGCCAGGCCGCCGCAGATGTTGGGCGCGGCCAGCTCCACGCAACCGTCGCGGATCAGGAACGGACCGCAGGCCGACACCCCGACCGAACGCACATCGCCGGTGCGCAAACCGGCACGCGCGCAGCTTGCATCGATCAGGCGCAGCACCTGCCGCGCCAGCACCTGGTTGTCGCCACGTGTCGCCGTGGGCTCGCTGACGCGCCCGCGCAAACCCTGCGCATCGGCCACGCTCACCGCCACCTTGGTACCGCCGATGTCCACGCAGGCGCGCACGCCGGTCATGTCCTCCAGGGATGGCAGCCGGGGCCGGGGTTCGGGTTGGGATATCGAATGCATCACTGCCTGGATCGATCAGCGCGGATGCGCACATCGTAGCAGCGCGCGGGCCGCGCTCCCGCTTCCATCAGGCTCGGCCATAGTCATCCTGCAGCCGCTCGATGTCGGCCTCGTCGAGGTGTTCGCCGAGCTGCACCTCCACGATTTCCAGCAGTTCGGTCCCGCGGTTCGCCAGCCGATGCACCTGGCCCAGCGCGATGTCCACATGTTCGCCCACAGCGAGATCGAGCTCCTGCGTGCCCACCGTCACCCGCGCCGTGCCACGCACCACCAGCCAGTGCTCGGCGCGCAGGCGATGCCGCTGCAGGCTCAATTGCTGGCCGGGCAACACGCCGATGCGCTTGACGAGGTAACCCGGCGCCTGGCTGACGGTCTGGTACCAGCCCCAGGGGCGCGTGACGGTCTGCATGATGAAGGCGGTAATGTACGCCGCCGATGCCAGGTGGGCGCGCAGCCGCACCTGCACGCTCGGCGTCAGAGCTGCGCCTGGGTCCAGCGCACGATGTCGGCCGCGCCCATCGCGCCGCTCTGGCGCGCGATCTCGCGGCCACCGCGAAACAGCGCCAGTGTCGGGATGCTGCGGATGTTGAAGCGCTGACCGAGCGCCGGCACCGCCTCGGTGTCGACCTTGGCCAGCCGCACGTGCGGCTCCAGCCGCGCCGCCGCCTGCTCGAACGCAGGCGCCATCTGGCGGCACGGCCCGCACCAGGGCGCCCAGAAGTCGACCAGCACCGGAATGTCGTTGCGCCCGACGTGGCGCTCGAACGCCGCAGCATCGAGCGGCGTCGGGTGCGCCGTGAACAGCGGCTGGTGGCACCGCCCGCAATTGGGCTGCCGGGCGAGATCGGCCTGCGCCACCCGGTTCGTGGTGTGGCAATGCGGGCAGACGATATGGGCGGGTTCGGTCATGGGTGGCCTTGCATCGTTGAATCCTGCCAGCGCGGACGGCGCTGGCCTGCTTCGCACGCAACTGGGGATGAAGCGCGGTTCTTCAACCTCGAACCTGCACGCGCGCAACCGCATCAGGCCGCCCCGGCGGCCGCGGCGCTCGAGCAGGCGCGCGATCAGCGCCGCCAGCAGGCTGAGCAACACCGTCGTGGTCACCGGCAGGTGCACCTCGCGCCCGAACAGGCGAAACCGGAAATCCCCCGGCAGCCGGCCGAATCCGAGCTTGCGCAGCAGCGGCGTGAACCAGTCGATCAGCAGCAGCGCCAGGAAGATGACGATCAGCCAGCGGAACATCGAAAGGCCTCGGAATCCGGCATGGTCCGGGTCACGCCCGCGCGGTGCATCGACACGCGCGGCGCCGTGCCAGCGCGCACCCAAGGCGCATCACGCCTGGATGGAGGTCTCTGCAGGTCATGCCACCGGCGCGATTCATGCGATCGCCGGCTCTCACAGCGTATGGCTGCGGTCGCCGTGCGCGAAGCCGACCGCATCGAAGGGGGCGCCGCGACAAAAGCCGATCACCTTGAACAGTTCGCCCATCTCGTGTTCGGCCACCAGCCGGTGCGCCATGCTGCGCTCGGCCAGGCTGGCCGACTCCAGCAGCGGTCCCAGACCGCAGTTGAACAGGAAATGCGCCTGGCTGGTGTAACCGAGCAGATGCCAGGCGTCGGCGCAGCCGCGCTGCGCGGCGGCTTCCTGCGCGGCGAGCGCAATGCCGGTGAAGTTCACGTGCGCTGTGATGTCCTTGGCGCCGATGTCACGCAGCGGGTCGGGGTCGGCGCGATGGGCCCGGTGGCACATCACGGTGCCGCCGGCGCGCTGCGGATGATAGTACTCGCGCTCCGGGAAACCGTAATCGAGCAGGAACAGCGCCCCCTGCACCAGGCGGTCGACCAGCGTGCGCATGAAGCCCTCGGCCTGGGCATGGATCTCGGTCAGGTAGTCGTGCGTGCCTTCGACCGCCAGCGGCGGGCGCAGCGCGGTGGCACGGTCCTGCCAGCAGGGCAGGCCCTCGGGGCCGAGCGCCACGCCGCGCTCATGCCACTGGCCGGCCACGCGGGCGAGCAACTGCACCGGCATCGCGTCGAGCACCTCGTTGCCCAGCAGCACCCCGTGCAGTTCCCCGGGCAGTCGGCTCACCCAGTGCAGCTTGTCGGCAAACGGTGCCAGGGTGGCGCGCTGGCGCTGCTGCAGGCTGCCCGAGAGATCGACGATGGTGTAGCTGCGCACCCGCTCGCCCAACTCCTGCAGCAACTGCGCCGCCAGCGCACCGGTGCCGGCGCCGAACTCCCAGACGGCGTCGGTGGCGGTGCACGCGAGCGCCTGGCCCACCTGCACCGCCAGTGCACGGCCGAACAGCGGCGAGATGACCGGCGCGGTGGCAAAGTCGCTGCTGCCGCCCGGGCGGCCCTGCGCCAGCGCGCCGATCTGCCGGTCATCTCGGCTGTAATAGCCCAGGCCGGGCGCGTACAGCGCGAGTTCCATGAAGCGGTCGAAGCCGATCCAGCCACCCTGGGCACGGATCGACTGCGCCAGACGCTCCTGCAGGTCGCTCGCTAAACTCGGAGGTTTCTCCATCGACCCGGATTGTCCCCGAATGCCTGCCGCCGCTCCCGTCCGCGTCGTCCTCGTCACCGGATCGGCCAAGCGGCTCGGGCGCGCCATCGCGCTCGACCTGGCGGCGCAGGGCTGGCAGGTTGCGGTGCATTACCGCGACTCGGTGGAGGACGCGCACCACACGGCAGCCCAGTGCGCCGAACTCTCGGGGCGCAGTGGCTCGTTCCGCGCCAACCTGGCCAACGAGACGGCCGTGCGGCAACTGGTGCCGGCCGTGATCGCGCATTTCGGCCAACTCGACGCGGTGGTCAACAGCGCCTCCACCTTCGAGCATGACGACGCAGCCAGCTTCGGCTTTGCGGCGATGGACAGGCACATGCGCAGCAACGCCGGCGCCGCGATCCTGCTGGCGCAGGCCCTGTTCACACATGTGAGCGAACGGCGCAACGCACTGGTGCCCCAGGCGGCGCTGCAGACATCCGCGGCGACGCACGCTGCACAGGCAGCCGCGGCAGCGCACACGGCACCGCAAGGCCATGGCGCAGCACCCGATCACAGCGCGGCGCAGCCAGCGCCGGCCAGCCTGGCACAGGGCGTGGTGGTCAACCTGCTCGACCAGAAACTGTGGAACCAGAACCCCGACTTCCTGAGCTACACCCTGTCCAAGGCCGCACTGCAGGCGGCCACCACCATGCTGGCGCTGGCGCTCGCACCGCTGGTGCGGGTGGTGGGCGTGGCGCCCGGGCTCACGCTCACCAGCAGCCTGCTCGACGAGACCACGTTCCGCAAGCGCCACGCAATGGCGCTGCTGGATCACTCGTCCACACCGGCGGACGTGGCGGCCACGGTGCGCTTCGCGCTGGAGAACCGCTCCATCACCGGTACCTCGCTGCTGGTCGACGGCGGACAGCACCTGCTGCGCTTCGAGCGCGACTTTTCCCTGATGTGAACCCGCAATCCGGCGCCACCTCCCCTGGATACCCGCACACCATGACCACTGCCCGTGGCACACAGATCCTGACGCTCACCGGCCTGCGCTTTGCCGCCAGCCTGGGCATCCTGGACATCGAGAAGAACGGCCCGCAACCGATCCGGGTCGACGCCGAATTGAACCTGGGCCAGCAGGACCTGCACCCGAAGGACGACGAGATCAACCACGTGCTGGACTACCGCAAGGTGCGCCAGATCATCATCGACGAATGCACGGCAGAGCACGTGAACCTGCTCGAGACGCTGATCGGCAAGCTGTCGCTGCGGCTGATGCAGATCCCGGGCGTGGTCGGGGTGCGCGTGAAGATCGCCAAGCTGGAGATCTTCGACGACTGCGAGGTCGCGATCCGCATGGAATCGGGGCAATGGTGATGGAAGCGATCGGCACGACACAGGCGAACGGCCCAGAGACCGCCCGGCTGCGGCACGAGCGCGAGATGCACAAGCTCGAAAAGCGCCTGTGCCGGCTGGCCGGCCAGGCCATCGTCGAGTACGAGATGATCGGCGAAGGCGACCGGGTGATGGTGTGCCTGAGCGGCGGCAAGGACAGCTACGCCATGCTCGACATCCTGCAGAAGCTGCAGGCGCGCGCGCCGGTGCGCTTCGAACTGGTGGCGGTGAATCTCGACCAGAAGCAGCCCGGCTTTCCCGAACACGTGCTGCCGCAATACCTGCGCAGCCAGGGGGTGGAGTTCCACATCGAGAACCAGGACACCTACTCCATCGTGAAACGGCTGGTGCCCGAAGGCAAGACCCTGTGCAGCCTGTGCAGCCGGCTGCGCCGCGGCATCCTGTACCGGGTGGCCGACGAACTGGGCGCCACCAGGATCGCGCTGGGCCACCACCGCGACGACATCCTGCAGACCTTCTTCCTCAACATGTTCTTCGGCGGCAAGCTCAAGGGCATGCCGCCCAAGCTGGTGAGCGACGACGGCCGGCACATCGTGATCCGTCCGCTGGCGCTGGTGGCCGAAAAAGACCTGGTGCGCTGGGCCGCGCACCGCCAGTACCCCATCATTCCGTGCAACCTGTGCGGCAGCCAGGTCAACCTGCAACGCAAGCAGGTGGCCGCGATGCTGCAGCAATGGGAAAGGCAATACCCGGGGCGCATCGAAAGCATGTTCAGCGCGCTGCAGAACGTGGTGCCCTCGCACCTGATGGACGGCACGCGCCACGACTTCAAGGGCCTGCAGCTCACCGGCGTGGCCGACGCGGACGGCGACAAGGCCTTCGATCCCGAGGAATTTCCGCTGCGTCCGCTGGCGGCCCTGCAGGAGCCTGAGGCGGACGCATGAACACCAGGCCGGGTGCCGCACGCAATCTGCACGGGGGCACGCCAGTGCAGTGGCTCACACCAGTCGGCCGGCTGTCGTGCGCGCGCGCTCCAGCGACGATGGCAAACGCGACCGCGCGCTTGCGCCGATGGCTGGCGCGGCTCACCCTGGTGACGCTGGCCGCGCTGCTGGCGGGCTGCGCCGGCATGCGCATCGTCGACTCCGACGTGCGCGCCTTCTCGGCGAATCGCGGCGTCGAACTGCCCGCGAGCTACCGTTTCGAACGCCTGCCCTCGCAACAGACGCACCCGGACGCGCGCGACACGCTGGAGGCGATCGCGCAGGACGAACTGGCCCGGGTCGGCATGCAGCGCGACGACATCGCGCCGCGTTACAGCGTGATGATCGAGCTGCATCGGGTGCGCGACCCGCGTGCGCCCTGGGACGACCCGCCCCTGTGGGGCGGCTTCCCCCAGCGCGAGGCGGTGCTCCTGCCCAACGGGGCGGTGGTGTTCATCCCGATCATGACCATGCAGTTCGACATCCCGTACTACCGGCGCGAACTGCAGTTGCTGGTGCGCCGCCTGTCCGATGGACTGCCCGTATTCGAGAGCCGCGCCCGCCACGACGGGCGCTGGAGCGACGACGCGGCGGTGTTGCCCGCGATGTTCGAGGCGGCGCTGCGCGGCTTCCCCGACCCGCCGCAGGGACTGCGCCACATCGAGATCGAGATCCCGCGCTGACGGGCGCCGGCAGCAGCAGTCACAGGACGGGGCCCGCGCCACGTCGAGATCCCGCGCCGATCCCACGAGCCCACAGGCTCCTAGAATCGCGCGATGCAGAGCACCCGCATCATCGCCGTGCGCCACGGTGAGACCGACTGGAACGCCAGCGGCCACATCCAGGGTCTGCGCGACATACCGCTCAACGACAAAGGCCGCTGGCAGGCGCTGCGCGCGGCGCGCCTGCTGGCCGACGAAGCCGAGCCGGTCACGGCGATCTACAGCAGCGATCTGGCGCGCGCCCACGAGACGGCAGACAGCATCGCGCAGGCCTGCGGCATTGCCGTCACGCCCGAGCCGCGCCTGCGGGAGCGCGGCTTCGGCAGCTTCGAGGGCAAGACCTTCGCCGAACTCGAATCGGCGTATCCGGCCGATATCGCGCGCTGGCGCGCACGCGACCCCGATTGGGCTGCGCCTGGCGGCGAGAGCCTGCGCACGCTGAGCGAACGCGTGCTCGCCGCCACCCACGCGCTGGCGCAGCGGCACCTGGGCGAACAGATCGTGCTGGTCGCGCACGGCGGCGTGCTCGACATGCTGTACCGCTTCGCCACGCGCCAGCAAATGGACGCCCGGCGCACCTGGGAACTGGGCAACGCGAGCATCAACCGTCTGTTGTGGACCGCGCAAGGCCTGCATCTGGTGGGCTGGTCCGATGCCAGCCATCTCGCGCCGGACTGGCGCGACGAAACCACCGCCTGAGCCAGCCATAGGCGGCGCCGGCGCAGCAGGACCTCGGGCATGACGGCAAGCCAGGTCATCGTCCTCGCGATTCCGGTGTTCCTGCTGATGATGGCCGGCGAATACGCCTGGTCGCGCCGGCGCGGCGTGCTCGCCTACCGCTTCAGCGACACCATCAACAGCCTGAGCCTGGGCGCCCTGAGCCAGCTCAGCGGCCTGTTCACCAAGCTGCTCACGGTCGGCATCTACAGCGCGGTCTATCGGCATGTCGCCGTGCTCGACGCACCGGACTTCTGGGGCAGTTGGTACGGCGTGCTGCTGGCGCTGCTGTGCTACGACTTCTGCTACTACTGGCTGCACCGTGCCGGCCACCGGATCGCGGTGTTCTGGGCCGCGCACGTGGTGCACCACCAGAGCCAGCAGTACAACCTCTCCACCGCGCTGCGCCAGCCCGGCACCGGTGCGCTGCTGGGCTGGCTGTTCTACCTGCCGATGGCGCTGGCCGGCGTGCCGCCGCTCGTCTTCGGCATCGTGGCACTGATCGATTTGCTCTACCAGTTCTGGGTGCACACCGAACTGGTAGGCAGGCTCGGCTGGTTCGACCGCGTGTTCTGCTCGCCGAGCAACCACCGGGTGCACCACGCCGTGAACGATCCCTACCTGGACCGGAACTACGGCGGCATCCTGATCCTGTGGGACCGGCTGTTCGGCAGCTTCCGCGAAGAGGACGAAGCCTGTGTCTACGGCACGCGCGCCGACCTGCGCAGCTGGGATCCGCTGTGGGCCAATGTCGAGGTCTACGCGCAGCTCGCCCGGGACAGCTGGCGCACGCGCAACTGGGCGAACAAGCTGCGCGTGTGGTTCGCGCCGCCCGGCTGGCGGCCGCCCGACGTCGCCGCGCGCTGGCCCAGGCAGGCGTTCGAGCTCGCGCGGGTCACACGCTACGACCCGCCGCTGGAGCGGGCAGCGATGTGGTGTGCCGGCACCGGCTTCGTGCTGCTGCTCGTCGCTGCCGCGGCGCTGCTGTGGTTCGCGCACACGCTGGATGACGCCACGCTGGCGATCGCGGCCGCAGCGCTGCTCGTCGCGTTCTGGGCGATCGGCGCACTGCTGCAGTCACGCCTGGACGTGTGGGGCGCCGCGCTGGTGGTCTCGGCCGTATTCGCCACCGCCAGCTCCGCACTGGGCTTGCGCGAATGGCACTACCTGTTCAAGCCCCTGACCATGCTGCTGGCCATCGCCTTCGTGCTGCGGTCACACCGCGTCAGCGGCCAGAACGGCCTGCTGGTGGCGGCGCTGGCGGCGGCGCTCGCCGGAGACGTGCTGCTGATGCTGCCGGCCAACCTGTTCCTCGCCGGTCTGGCCAGCTTCCTGCTGGCGCACCTGTGCTATCTGGCACTGTTTCGCCAACGGGTCGACTGGTTTCCCGACCGCGGCGTGCTCGCCCTGGCGCTCGGCGTGGGCGCGGTGATGCTGACGATCCTGTGGGGCAGCCTGCGCGCCCCGCTGCTGCAGGCCGCGGTTGGCGCCTATGTACTGGTGATCTGCCTGATGGCGGCACAGGCGATCGGCCGCGCCGGCGTGCTGCAGGAGCGCTCCGCCACGCTGGTGGCGGTCGGCGCCTGCGTCTTCATGCTCAGCGACACCTTGATTGCCATCAACCGCTTCATCGTGCCGCTGCCGGCAGCCGGCCTGTGGGTGCTGTCGAGCTACTACGTGGCGCAGATCCTGATCGTGCTGCACGCTGACGTGGAATGAGCGCCCGGTGGCGACCTCACAGGCTCAGCTATCGAACATGTCGGCACCGCTGCGGCTCGGCGCTGCCACGCCCAGGTGCCGGTAGGCCGCCAGCGTGGCGATGCGCCCGCGCGGCGTGCGCTGCAGGTAGCCCTGCTGGATCAGGTAGGGCTCGATCACGTCCTCGATCGTCTCGCGCTCCTCGCCGATGCTCGAGGCGATGTTGTCCAGCCCGACCGGCCCGCCGTCGAAGCGGTGCACCACCGCCTCGAGCAGCTTGCGGTCCATCACGTCGAAGCCCTGCGGGTCGACGTCGAGCATGGCCAGCGCGCCGTTCGCCATCTCGAGCGTGATCGCGCCGCTGCCCTT
>JBDHRZ010000011.1:0-19173 GCA_039807845.1 Rhodoferax sp. | reverse complement strand
ACGTCCCCGGTGAGCACGACGTTGCTTCCCCCGCCCAGGACGAACTTGGGTTGCGCCGCCAGTGCCGGGTCGGCGATGACGCGCTGCAAATCTTCCACGGATTTCACACGAACCAGGGAATGCGCCTTGGCCACGATGCGAAAGCTGTTGTATGGTTGAAGCGGGACGTTCTTCTCGACTAACATGCCGGAATTGTCGCATCGCACCCTGACGCGACACCCACTGCCACTGGTTGCCACATGCCCTCATTCGACACCATCTGCGAGGCCGATCTGGTGGAAGTCCGCAACGCGGTGGACAACACCGCGAAGGAGATCGGGACGCGGTTCGACTTCAAGGGAAGCGCCGCCGCGATCGAACTCAAGGACAAGGAGATCACGCTGGTCGGCGATGCCGAGTTCCAGCTCGCCCAGATCGAGGACGTATTGCGCAACAAGATGAGCAAGCGCGGCGTCGACGTGCGCTTCCTCGATCGCGGGGCGGTGCAGAAGATCGGTGGCGACAAGGTAAAGCAGGTGATCCGGGTGCGCAACGGGATCGAAACCGAGGTCGCCAAGAAGATCCAGCGCCTGATCAAGGACAGCAAGCTCAAGCTGCAGGCCGCCATCCAGGGCGACACGGTGCGGGTCAGCGGACCGAAGCGCGACGACCTGCAGGCGGCGATGGCCATGATCCGCAAGGACTTCCCCGACCTGCCGCTGGGCTTCAACAACTTCCGGGATTGAGCCGATGCTGCGCAGCGCCAGGACCCCGATCGCGACGCACTGGCTGGTAGCGCTCGCACTGACATTGGCGGCGGGCGGCGCCAGCGCCCAGGGCCAGGCCGTCGCCCTGGCGGGCATGCTGGGCAACAAGGCCCTGCTCGTGGTCGACGGCGGCGCCCCGCGGCTGTTGGCGCCGGGCGAGAGCTACCAGGGCGTGCGCGTGCTCTCCACGCAGGGCCAGTCGGCGGAGATCGACGTCGCCGGCCAACGCCGCAGCGTGCGGTTGGGCGATGCACCCGTCAGCGTGGGGCAGGGGCAAGCCGAGGACGCCGGCTCGCGCATCGTGCTGTCGGCCGATGCGGACGGGCACTTCGTCACGCAGGGCTTGCTCAACTCACGGCCGGTCCAGTTCCTGGTCGACACCGGCGCCACCACGATCGGCATCAGCGTCTCGGACGCCGATCGCATCGGACTGCAGTACCGGCACGGCTCGCCAGTGCAGGTGGCCACGGCCAACGGCACCGTGCCAGGCTGGAAGGTCCGGCTGAACTCGGTACGCATGAAGGACGTCGAGGTGCACAACGTCGATGCCGTCGTGACGCCGATCGCGATGCCGTTCGTGCTGCTGGGCAACAGCTTCCTGACCCGCTTCCAGATGAAGCGCGACAACTCCCAGATGGTGCTGGAGAAGCGCTACTGATGGCCTGCGCGCGCCGACACACCGAACGGCCGTGACCGTCGACATCGACAGCGAAGCCGAGTACGAAGACCTGCTGGGCCTGTGGTCCGACCTGGAGGCCGGTCTGGGCATACTGTTGGGCAGCCCCGCGAGCGTGCAGGAATTCGAACAGCGCGTGCGGCAGTACGACCGCTGGATGCAGGCGCTGCTGGAACGCGACACCGACGTCGGCCTGTACCTGCTGTTCCAACTGGCGACCCATTCGCCGGTGGGCTACAGCACCTCGCACGCACTGGTGTGCGCCGTGCTGGCGCACCTGATCGCACGCGAACTGCAGCTGCCGCAGGCCGAGCGCGACAGCCTGGTGCACGCCACGCTCACGATGAACATCGGCATGACGGCATTGCAGGACGAACTGGCCAGCCAGCTGGAGCCGCCCTCGCCTGCTCAGCAGGCCGGCATCGACGCCCACGCGCGGGTCGGCGGCGCAACGCTGGCGAGGTTCGGCATCCGCGATCCCCTGTGGCTCGACATCGTGGCCCGGCATCACGAAGAGATCACCGACCGGCGACCGCTGGCCTCACTGGCGCCAGGCGAGCGGCTGGCGCGCATCGTGCGCACCGTCGACCGCTACGGCGCGATGATCTCGCCACGCAAGTCGCGCGCCGGGCGCAGCGCGACCGATTCGGTGCGTGCCGTCATCCAGGACGCCACCGATCACACGGACCAGATCGGGCATGCGCTGATGCGCGTCGTCGGGCTGTGCCCGCCGGGCACGTTCGTGCGCCTGGACAACGACGAAGTGGCGGTGGTGATGCGCCGCTCGGGCAAGGCGAACCACCCGCACGTGGCGATCGTGCTCGACGAAGAAGGCCTGGAGAGCGGTCCGCCGCGCCTGCACCGCACCGCCCATGGTGGTCCGCAGATCCGCTCCGCCCTGGCCACCGCACTGGTGCGGGTACGCCTGAACCACCACCTGATCCTGCGCCTGGGCGCCTACGCCGCCCAGCAGGGCTGAAAGCCCCTGACCCCTTGACTCCCGCTCGCGGTGGTATCAGGGGGCCGTCACCGTGGCGATGGTCGTGATCTGCCTGCCACCCGCGCCTGCGGGCGCATCAGGCCTTCTTGCGCCCGAGCCGCGGTTCGGTACCCCTGATCAACCGGCCGATATTGGCTGCGTGACGCCAGGCCAGCAGCAGGGCCATCACGCCCATGGCCAGCAGCAGGCCGTTGTCCACGTACCAGGCGACCCCATTGCCCATGATGTAGTAGACCGGCGCAAACACCGCCGACACCAGCGCAGCGAGGGAGGAATAGCGAAAGAAGAAGGCAATGATCAACCAGGTCAGCGCCGCGGCCAGGCCCAGCATCCAGTTGAAGCCCAGCAGCACGCCCAGCGCGGTCGCCACGCCCTTGCCGCCCTGGAAGCGGAAGAAGACCGGAAACAGGTGGCCCAGGAACGCGGCCAGGCCGGCCAGCGCCACGCTGCCGTCGAGCAATCCGTAGGGCTTGCCGTACCAGCCGATCAAGGCCACCGGCAACCAGCCCTTGGCGCCGTCGAGCACCAGCGTCACCAGCGCCGCCGCCTTGCTGCCCGAGCGCAGCACGTTGGTGGCGCCCGGATTCTTGCTGCCGTAGGTGCGCGGGTCGTGCAGGCCCATGACACGGCTGACGATGACGGCAAACGACAGCGAGCCGATCAGGTAGGCGATCAGGGTGGCCAGCAAGGGCCACAGCGGGTTGGAAGCTTGCATCGACAGACACTCCAGCGCGCCGCGGATGGCGCGGCCCCATCAGCCGATTTTGCCAGCGCGCACGGCAGCGGCCGCGCGGCGTCAGACCCTGGGCGGCGTCGCGCCGGCACGGGCCGGTTCACCGATCGACGGCGCGCGCACGGTCCTCTTCCTGCTGGCGCAGCACGCGCCGCTGCACCTTGCCGGTGGTGGTCATCGGCAGTTCGGGAACGAACGCGATCTCCTTCGGGTACTGGTACGGCGCCAGCCTGCCGCGCACGTGCTCCTGCAGTTCGGCCACCAGGGTGCGGTCGAAAGCCTCCGGCGCCGTGGCCTCCCGCCGGCGCCGCGCGTGGTCCGGCGCGAGCACCACGTAGGCCTTGACGAGTGCGCCGCGCTGCAGGTCTGGCTTGGGCACCACCGCCGCGTTGAGCACGGCCGGGTGCTTGACCAGGCAGTTCTCGATCTCGCCCGGGCCGATGCGGTAGCCCGCGGACTTGAACACGTCGTCGGCACGCCCCTGGTACCACAGATAGCCGTCGGCGTCGCGCACCGCCAGGTCCCCGGTGCAGCACCAGTCGCCGATGAAGCGGCCGGCCGTCGCGGCCGGGTTCTTCCAGTAGCCGAGGAAGAACACCGGGTCGGGGTCGCCATGCACGTCGAAGCGGTTCACCGCCACCTCGCCAGTAACGCCGACCGGACACTCCTGGCCCTGCTCGTCGATCACCCGCACCTGGTGCCCCGGATAGGGGCGGCCCATGCTGCCCGGTCGCGCCGGCCAGCCGATCCCGCTGGCACCGCATGACGGTGCGTTCGCACCGCCCAGCGACGAAGCGCCTGCGCGGCCCGGGGCGGATGCCGGTGTTGCCGCGTTTGCGGCAGCAGCCGCGCCGGGCCAGCCCATGGCGCAATTGCCGACCACATAGTTGATCTCGGTCTGGCCGAACATCTCGTTGACGGTCACGCCGAGTTCCTGCTCGCAGTATGCGAAGACCGCATCGCCGACCGACTCGCCGGCGCTCATGATCGCCTGCAGCACCAACTCGAAATGCTGGCGCGGCCGCGGGTAGGCCTTCATCATCGCCTTGAGCGCGGTCGGGAACAGGAAGGTGTGCGTGACCGCGTGGCGCTGCAGCAGTTCGAACGCCGCCTGCGGGCTGAAGCGGCCGTTCCACGCAACGATCGGGCGGCCGAAGTAGAGCGTCGGTAACAGTGCGTCGAGCAAGCCGCCGGTCCAGGCCCAGTCGGCCGGGGACCAGAACACCGCCTGCGAGGCCGAGCCGGCGTGCCACGGATCGAAACCGAACCAGTTCTGGCTGCAGACGAAACCGCTCAGGTTGCCGATCAGGCCGCGGTGCGCAACCAGCGCACCCTTGGGCTGCCCGGTGGTGCCGCTGGTGTAGATCAGCACGGCGGCCTCCTCGGCAAAGGTGTCGACCGCGCTGAAACCCGGCCAGGCCTGCTCCAGCACCGCGGCGAGTTCCGGATTGTGGTCGTGCGGCGCGGCCCCCACGCGGATCACGGAGCGCAGCATCGGGCAATGCGCGCGCACCGATTCCAGCGTGGCGATCGCCTGCGCGTCGCACACCGCCACCACTGCCTCGCTGTCGCTCAGGCGAAACTCCAGCGCCTGCGCACCGAACAGCATCGACAGCGGCACCGCCACGGCCCCGAGCTGCAGCACCGCCATGTAGGCCACCGCCGTCTCGAAGCGCTGCGGCATCACGATCGCAACGCGGTCGCCGCGCTGCACACCCAACACCACCAGCGCGTTCGCCAGCCGGTTGCTGGCATCCTGCAGTTGCGCGTACGACCAGGCCGTCACCGCCTGGCCGGGGCCATCGTCGAGCACCGCCAGCCGCTCGGCGGCGTCAGGCTGTGCGGCCCAGCGGCCGCAGCAGGCCTGCGCGATGTTGAACTGCCGCGGCACCTTCCAGCCGAAGCTGCGGTGCATGCCGTCATGGTAGTCCTGCTGCGGCGCAGCCGCCTGCCCGTCACCTGCCTGCCTGCGATCCATCCCCGGCCTCCGTATGATGCGGCAAATGTACCAAGTCAAGAGACCTTCGCGCAGCGTGCACGTACCCGTGCGCGGCCTGCAATACCATGTCCGCTGCTGGGGCGAGGCCCACCCCGGCGTCGCACCGCTGGTGCTGTTGCATGGCTGGATGGACGTGGCCGCCTCGTTCCAGTTCGTCGTCGACGCCTTCTCCGACGCCTTCCTGCAGCGCCGCCTGGTGCTCGCGCCGGACTGGCGCGGCTATGGCAACACCGGTGGCGGTGGCGTGGACAACTACTGGTGGCCCGACTACATCGCCGACCTGGACTGCCTGGCCGAACACTTCTCGCCGGGCGCGCCGATCGACCTCGTGGGCCACAGCCTGGGCGGGAATGTAGCCATGTTCTACGCGGGAATCCGGCCCGCGCGCGTGCGCCGGCTGGTCAACCTGGAGGGCTTCGGCGGTGCCCCGACCAGCCCGGACCAGGCGCCGGCACGCTACGCGAAGTGACTCGAGCAATTGCGGCAATTCCAGCGCGGCGAAATCACGGTGCGCGCATACGAGACATCGGCTGGCGTGGCGCACCGCCTGACGAAGAACAATCCGCGGCTCGCGCGCGACCAGGCCGGCCGCGACAAGGCCGACTGGCTGGCGCTGCACTGGTCGCGGCAGAACGCGCAGGGCAAATGGGAGATCCTGGGCGATCCGGCACACAAGCTGGTGAACGCGCAGTTGCTGCGCGTGGACGAGTTGCGCGAGATCTACCAGCGCATCAGCATGCCGCTGCTGGCAGTGGAGGCCTCCGACAGCGTGATGTGGAAGATCTGGAAGGAAGGCTTCACGCCCGAGATGTACCACGAGCGCCTTGCGCTGGTGCCCGACTGCCGCGTCGCCCATATCCAGGACGCCGGCCACATGCTGCACCACGACCAGCCGCAACGGCTCGCTGCGCTGATGGAGCCGTTCCTGGCACCATGACCGGAATGCGGCATGAGAAAATCGCCGGTCGACCAACGTCTTAACAATCAGGATACGCACCATGGACGCAGTACACATCAACCAGATCGGCAACCAGCTCGAGGACCTGAACGCGCGCGCGCGATCGTTACGGGGGTATCTTTGACTACGATGCCAAGGCCGAGCGCCTGAGGACGGTCAACGCCTGGCTCGAAGACCCGGACATCTGGAACGAGCCCAAGAAGGCACAGGAACTCGGGCGCGAGAAGAAGTCGCTCGACGACGTGGTGCTCACGCTGGGACGGCTGGGCAGCGAACTCGCCGACAACAGCGAGCTCTACGCGATGAGCAGGGAAGAAGGCGACGAAGCCAGCCTGCTGCAGATCGAGCACGACACTGCCACGCTGGCCGCGCAGATCGAGCGGCTCGAGTTCCTGCGCATGTTCAACAACCCGGCCGATCCGTTGAACTGCTTCATCGACATCCAGGCCGGCGCTGGCGGCACCGAAGCCTGCGACTGGGCCAGCATGCTGATGCGCCAATACCTGCGCTATGCCGAGCGCAAGGGCTTCTCGACCACCATCGAGGACGAAACACCCGGCGACACCGCCGGCATCAAGGGCGCGACGATCAAGGTCGAGGGTGACTACGCGTTCGGCCTGCTGCGCACGGAGACCGGCGTGCACCGGCTGGTGCGCAAGTCGCCGTTCGATTCCTCGGGCGGGCGCCACACCAGCTTCGCGAGCATCTTCGTCTACCCGGAGATCGACGACTCGATCGAGATCGAGATCAACCCGGCGGACGTGCGCGTGGACACCTATCGCGCCAGCGGCGCGGGCGGGCAGCACATCAACAAGACCGACTCTGCGGTGCGGCTGACCCACCTGCCGACCGGCATCGTGGTGCAATGCCAGGACGGCCGCAGCCAGCACAGCAACCGCGAAGTGGCATGGAAGCGGCTGCGCTCGCGCCTGTACGACCACGAGATGCGCAAGCGCCAGGAGGAGCAGCAAAAACTCGAGGACAGCAAGACCGACGTCGGCTGGGGCCACCAGATCCGCAGCTATGTGCTCGACAACAGCCGCATCAAGGATCTGCGCACCAACGTCGAGGTCTCGGCCACGCAGAAGGTGCTCGACGGCGACCTGGACGTGTTCATCGAAGCCTCGCTCAAGCAGGGGGTGTGATGCGCGTACAGGGACTGATCTTCGACATGGACGGCACCATGATCGATTCCATGCCGTACCACGCGCAGAGCTGGATCGTGTTCGCGCGCAAGCACGGACTCGACATCGACGTGGACGAGTTGCTGCGCCGCACCACCGGGCGCACCGGCGTCGAATGCATGGAGATGCTGTTCAACCGCAGCATGGCATTGCAGGAACGCTGGGACCTGGTGCACCAGAAGGAGCAGATCTACCGCGAGCTGTTCGCGCCGGTGTTCGCCGAAGTACCCGGGTTCAAGGCCTTCAGCGCGCTGGCCCACGCGCGCGGGCTGCGCATCGGGGTGGGGACCGCCGGCGACAAGCACAACATCGCGTTTGCGATGCAGCACCTGCAGATGGATCCGCCGCCGCACGCGCTGGTCGGCGGCGACGAGGGCCTGCCCGGCAAGCCGGAGCCGGCGATCTTCCTCGAAGCGGCCAGACGCATCGGCGCCGACCCACGGGCCTGCATCGTGTTCGAGGACGCGCCCTTCGGCATCGAGGCGGCGCGGCGCGCCGGCATGCGCGCGGTGGCGGTGTGCTCCAGCCACAGTGCCGAACAATTGACGGGGGATCACGTGATCGCGCATGTCGGCAACTACCACGACCTGATCCACGGCAACTTCCTGGAGACCCTGCATGCCTGACCCTCGCGAAGACCAAGGCCCGGCGCTGACCATCCGGCGCGCGGACTACATCGCGCCCGCGTTCTGGATCGACAGCGTCGATCTGACCTTCGATCTCGACCCGGCCAAGACCCGGGTGCTCAACCGGATGCGGCTGCGCCGCAACCCGGACGTCGAGCCGCAGGCGCTGCGCCTGGACGGCGAAGAGCTCAGCCTGGTTCGCGTGCTGGTGAACGGGGCAAGCGCCGCGTTCCGGATCGAGGGCGACAAGCTGGTGCTCGACAAGCTGCCCCCGGCCGAGGCGGGCGCCTTCGAGCTGGAGATCTTCACCACCTGCCAGCCCGCCCGCAACTCCAAGCTGATGGGTTTGTACATCAGCAACGGCTCGTTCTTCACCCAGTGCGAAGCCGAAGGGTTCCGCCGCATCACCTACTTCCTGGACCGGCCGGACGTGATGGCCACCTACAGCGTGACACTGCGCGCCGACAAGGTGCTCTACCCGGTACTGCTGTGCAACGGCAACCTGCAGAGCAGCGGCGACCTGGCCGGCGAGGGCAACGCCGGGCGCCACTTCGCGCGCTGGGTCGATCCGCACCGCAAGCCTTGCTACCTGTTCGCGCTGGTGGCCGGCCAGCTGGAGTCGCGCCAGCAGCGCATCATCTCGCGCAGCGGCAAGGAACACCTGCTCGAAATCTACGTGCGCCCCGGAGACCTCGCCAAGACCGAGCACGCGATGAACTCGCTGATGGCGGCCATCGCCTGGGACGAGGCGCGCTTCGGCCTGCCGCTGGACCTGGAGCGCTTCATCATCGTGGCCACCAGCGACTTCAACATGGGCGCGATGGAGAACAAGGGCCTGAACATCTTCAACACCAAGTACGTGCTGGCCACGCCGACGAGTGCCACCGACACCGACTTCTCGGCCATCGAATCGGTGGTGGGCCACGAGTATTTCCACAACTGGACCGGCAACCGCGTGACCTGCCGCGACTGGTTCCAGCTCAGCCTGAAGGAAGGCCTGACGGTGTTCCGCGACCAGGAGTTCTCGCAGGACCTGTGCGCCGATGCGTCGGCGCGCGCCGTCAAGCGCATCGAGGACGTGCGGGTGCTGCGCAGCGCGCAGTTCCCCGAAGACGCCGGACCGATGGCGCATCCGGTGCGGCCCGACAGCTACCAGGAGATCAACAACTTCTACACCGTCACCGTGTACGAGAAAGGCGCCGAGGTCGTGCGCATGATGCAGACCCTGGTCGGGCGTGCCGGGTTCGCGCGCGGCCTGTCGCTCTACTTCGAACGGCACGATGGGCATGCGGTGACCTGTGACGACTTCGCGCAGGCGCAGGCCGACGCCAACCCCGACTCGCAACTGGCGGCATCGCTCGAGCCATTCAAGCGCTGGTACAGCCAGGCCGGCACCCCGCAGGTGCAGGCGGTCGGCCACCACGACGCCTCTACCGCCAGCTACACGCTCACGCTCACGCAAAGCTGCAAGCCCACGCCCGGCCAGGCCGACAAGCAGCCGTTCGTGATCCCGTTGAGCCTGGGCCTGGTCGACCCGCAGGGCGACGATCTCCCGTTGCAGTTGAGCGGCGAACCCACGCCACTCGGCGCCACCCGTACCCTGGTTCTCAGCGAGCCCACGCAGGTCTTCACCTTCGTGGGCGTGGCGGCCGAACCGGTGCCCTCGCTCCTGCGCGGCTTCAGCGCGCCGGTGCTGCTCGCGTTCGATTACTCGGACGCGCAGTTGCACCACCTGCTGGCGCACGACAGCGATCCGTTCAACCGCTGGGAAGCCGGCCAGCGGTTGATGCTGCGCAATGCACTGTCGGTGCTGCGTGCGACAGACGGCACCACCCCGGCAGCAGGCGTGCTCGACGAGACGACCGTGCGGGCCTTGCGCGGCGTGCTGCGCGACCCGGCGCTGGATGCGGCGTTCAAGGAACTGGTGCTCACGCTGCCGTCGGAAACCTACATCGCCGAGCAGCTCGAGGTGGTCGATCCACAGCGCATCCACGCCATTCGGGAGGCGATGCGCCGACAACTGGCAACTGCGCTGCTCGACGACTGGCAGGATGCATTCGAGGCCAACCGGCACACCGGCGCCTATCGCCCGGATCCGCTGCCCAGCGGCAAGCGCGCGCTGGCGGCGCTGGCCTTGCACATGCTGTGCCTCGGCGGCAGCGGCGACAAGTGGCCGGGCCAGGCGTTCGAACACTTCAGGCAGGCTGGCAACATGACCGACCGGCTGGCCGGTCTCAACGCCCTCGTCGCATGCGCACATCCGCTGGCGGGCGATGCGCTGGCGCGCTTGCACGCCATGTTCAGGGACGACGAACTGGTGCTCGACAAGTGGTTTGCGCTGCAGGCCGGCGCCAGCGACCGCGACGGCCACATCCTCGCAGTCGTGCGCCAGTTGATGGCGCACCCCGACTTCCACCTGAAGAACCCGAACCGCGCGCGCAGCCTGCTGTTCACCTACTGCAACGGCAACCCGGCCGCTTTCCATCGCGCGGACGCAGCGGGTTATCAGTTCTGGAGCCAGCGCGTGCTGGAGATCGACGCCTTCAACCCGCAACTGGCGGCGCGGCTCGCGCGCGCGCTCGACCGCTGGAGCCGCCTGGCCGAGCCG
Organism: Rhodoferax sp.; assembly: GCA_039807845.1. GTDB lineage: Bacteria > Pseudomonadota > Gammaproteobacteria > Burkholderiales > Burkholderiaceae_C > CAISIP01. Next base: position 8,643 of record JBDHRZ010000011.1, on the reverse strand, counting down.
TACCGCAGCGCGGCGCGCGAGGCGATCACCCGCGTCGCCGCCAAGCCGGACCTGAGCCGCGACGTGCGGGAGGTGGTGGGCCGCGCGCTCGCAGACTGAACTTGTGATGATCTGACACGCAAGCGCTGAACCTGCACAAACGCCAACCACGCCTGCCCCCCCAGAACCTTCGCAGAGCCCTGACCCAAGCAACGGACACGCAATGGCATCGTCGAGAATCTCGCTGACGCGCTACCTGGTCGAACACCAGCGGGTGCACAACCTCATTCCCTCGGACCTGCGTCTGCTGCTCGAGGTGGTGGCGCGTGCCTGCAAGGGCATCAGCCAGTCCGTGAACAAGGGCGCGCTCGGCGGCCTGCTCGGCAGTGCGCAGACGGAAAACGTGCAGGGCGAGGTCCAGAAGCAGCTCGACATCATCGCCAACGAGGTGCTGATCGAGGCCAACGAATGGGGCGGTCACCTCGCGGCCATGGCCAGCGAGGAGATGGAAGGCATCTACGTGGTGCCGCACCGCTACCCCAAGGGCGAATACCTGCTGCTGTTCGACCCACTGGACGGCTCGAGCAACGTGGACGTGAACGTGAGCATCGGCACCATCTTCAGCGTGCTGCGCATGCCCGACAACAATGGCGCTGGCGTCTCGGAGTCCGACTTCCTGCAGCCGGGCAAACGCCAGGTGGCGGCCGGCTACTGCATCTACGGACCGCAGACCACGCTCGTGCTCACCGTGGGCGATGGTGTGGCCATGTTCACGCTCGACCGCGAGCAGGGCTCATTCGTGCTCACGCAGGAGCGCCTCGTGATCCCGCCCGACACGCGCGAGTTCGCGATCAACATGAGCAACATGCGCCACTGGGACGCGCCGGTGAAGCGCTACATCGACGAATGCCTGCAGGGCACGCAAGGCCCGCGCGGCAAGGACTTCAACATGCGCTGGGTCGCCAGCATGGTGGCCGACGTGCACCGCATCCTGACGCGCGGCGGGATCTTCCTCTACCCGTGGGACCGGCGCGAACCGGGCAAGCCCGGCAAGCTGCGCCTGATGTACGAGGCCAACCCGATGGGCTGGCTGGTCGAGCAGGCCGGCGGCGCCGCCAGCACCGGCCACGAACGCATCCTGGAGGTGGTGCCGAGCCAGTTGCACCAGCGCGTGAGCGTGGTGCTGGGAAGCCGCAACGAGGTGGAGTACGTGGCGGCACTGCACACGGGGGACGACCGGGACAGGCCCGTGGCACCGCCTGGCTGAGCGAGCCCTCTTGATCGCCCTTGATATTCGGGCGCATGATGGCATGTGGGCCATGAACAAAGCCTTTCATTGCCATGAAACCCATACGCCCTGCCGCCGTTGCAGGCATGTTCTATCCGTCCGACGGGCACGCACTCGCCGTGCAGATCGATGCGCTGCTCGGCCGTACCACGCCGCGCGATTTGCCGGGCACGCCCAAGCTGGTCGTGGTGCCGCACGCCGGTCTTGTCTACTCGGGCCCGATCGCCGCGGCTGCGTACGCCACGCTTGCGCCCTGGCGCGCGCGCATCCAGCGCGTCGTGCTGCTCGGGCCGGTGCACCGCGTGGCGGTGCGCGGACTGGCGCTGCCCGCGGCGACCGCCTTCCAGACACCGCTGGGTGAAGTGCCGCTCGACCCCGCGGCGCATTCAGCGCTGGCCGGCCTGCCGCAAGTCGTGACAAGCGAAGCCGCGCACGCGCAGGAGCACTCGCTCGAGGTGCAGCTTCCATTCCTGCAACGCGTACTCGGCGCGTTTCGCCTCGTGCCGCTGGCGGTGGGAGACGCGAGTGCAGCAGAGGTCGCGCAGGTGCTGGAGCACCTGTGGGGCGAAGAGGAGACGCTGATCGTGATCAGCACCGATCTCTCGCACTACCTGTCGTACGCGGACGCCGGGCGCACCGATCGCCAGACCATCGACAAGGTGCTCGCCCTCGACCCACGGATCGACCATGCGCAAGCGTGCGGCGCCACGCCACTGGCCGGCGCGCTGGTTGCCGCCCAGGCACACCGCCTGGTGCCGAACCTGCTGGATTTGCGCAACTCCGGCGACACGGCAGGCGACCGGCGTCGCGTAGTCGGCTACTGCGCGCTCGCGTTCTGCCCGGCGCACGCGCGCGATGCGGCGGAAGTGGCCGACGAAAAGGCCGAAGACCCTGCGCTGGGCGCAGCGCTGCTGCCGCGCGCCCGCAACGCGATCGCCGAGGCGCTCGGCTTGCGCGCGACCCGCCCCGAACCCGCACACCCCGCGCTGGCGGCACCCGGTGCGAGCTTCGTCACGCTGCATCTGTTTGGTGCGCTGCGTGGCTGCATCGGCACGCTGGAGGCGGTGCGCCCGCTCGCCGACGACGTGGCCCGCCACGCGCGCGCCGCGGCCTTGCACGACCCGCGCTTCGCACCGCTTCGCGCCGCGGAATTGGATGCCGTCCACATCGAGGTGTCGGTGCTGGGTCCACCGCAGCCGCTTGCCGCGGCAAGCGAGGCACAGGCGCTCGCTGCGCTGCGCCCGGGCGTCGACGGCGTGCTGCTCCAATGGCGCAGCGCACGCGCGACCTTCCTGCCGCAGGTGTGGGAGCAGTTACCCGAGCCGCACCGCTTCCTGGCGGCGCTTTGGCGCAAGGCCGGACTGGCACCCGGGCACTGGGACCGTGAGACGCGCCTTGCGCGCTACCAGGTGCGCAGCTTCAGTGAACCGGCGGCAGGACGATGAGCCAAAACGATGTGATCGACGCCGCGCACCATCCGGCCCGCTGGTGGCACGCACTGCCCGACGGACGCCTGCAATGCGACCTGTGCCCGCGCGACTGCCGCCTGCACGAGGGCCAGCGCGGCCTGTGCTTCGTGCGCGCACGCCACAGCGACGCGATGGTGCTCACGACTTACGGGCGCAGTTCGGGTTTCTGCATCGACCCGATCGAAAAGAAGCCGCTCAACCACTTCCAGCCCGGCAGCGCGGTGCTCTCGTTTGGCACGGCAGGCTGCAACCTGGCGTGCAAGTTCTGCCAGAACTGGGATATCTCCAAGAGCCGCGAGATGGATCGCCTGCAGGACGCCGCCTCGCCCGAGCGCATCGCGCAGGCGGCGCGCACGAGCGGCTGTGCGAGCGTCGCCTTCACCTACAACGATCCGGTGATCTTCGCGGAATACGCACTCGACGTCGCCGACGCCTGCCACGCGCTCGGTGTGCAGACGGTGGCGGTGACGGCGGGCTACATCCAGGCAGCGCCGCGGCGCGAGTTCTACGCGAAGATGGACGCGGCCAACGTCGACCTGAAGGGTTTCAGCGAGGATTTCTACTTGCACCAGACCGGCGCGCACCTGGCGCCGGTACTCGAGACGCTCGAAGCCATTCGCGCCGAGACCAACTGCTGGCTGGAGATCACCACGCTGCTGATCCCGGGACACAACGACGGCGACGACGAACTCGACGCGATGACGCGCTGGATCGCCTCGCACCTGGGCGCAGACGTGCCGCTGCACTTCACGGCCTTCCACCCGGACTACCGGATGACCGAGCTGCCGCCGACGCCGCTTGCCACGCTCCGGCGCGCCCGCGCAATCGCGCGCGCCAACGGCCTGCTGCACGTCTACACCGGCAACGTGCACGACGAAGAAGGCGGCACGACGTACTGCCCGGGTTGCGGTGAGGCGCTGATCGTGCGCGACTGGCACACGGTGCGCCGCTACGCACTCGACGCCAGTGGTTGTTGCCGCAACTGCGGTCACGTGCTGGCCGGACGCTTCGGCACGGGACCAGGCGGTTTCGGGCGGCGCCGCATCCCGGTGCGCATCGCACAGTAAACGCACCTCACGTGACCGAAAGCGCCCGGTGGCACAGCGCGCCGATCGCGCAACCGGCGCGAGACGATACTCAGAACAACTGCCAGCTCACCCAGTAGGCCAGCGCGGCCACGAAGGCACTGGCCGGGATCGTCAGGATCCAGGCCCAAACGATGTTGCCCGCGACGCCCCAGCGTACGGCGGAGGCGCGCCGGGTCGAGCCCACGCCGACGATGGCGCCGGTGATGGTGTGCGTGGTCGAAACGGGGATGCCCAGCACAGAGGCCAGGAACAGGGTCAACGCCCCGCCACTTTCCGCGCAGAACCCGCCGACGGGCTTGAGCTTGGTGATCTTCTGGCCCATGGTCTTGACGATGCGCCAGCCACCGAACATGGTACCCAGGCCGATCGCGAAATAGCAGCTCACGATCACCCAGGTGGGCGGCACGCTGGCGCCAGCCGCGCTGTGCCCGGTGGCGATCAGCAGCATCCAGATGATGCCGATCGTCTTCTGCGCGTCGTTGCCGCCGTGGCCCAGGCTATACGCACTGGCCGAGACGAGTTGCAGGCGGCGGAACAACCGGTCCACGCGCCTGGGTCGCACGTGCCGGAACAGGCGCGCCACCAGCACCATCATCAACGAGCCGAGCAGGAAGCCCAGCAGGGGCGAGATGAAGATGAACGCGACGATCTTCAGCACGCCACCCACCAGCAGCACCCCAGAGCCCGACTTGGCGATGGCTGCACCCACGATGCCGCCGATCAGCGCGTGCGAGGAACTGCTCGGTATGCCGTAGTACCAGGTCACGATGTTCCAGCTGATGGCGCCCAGCAATGCCCCGAACACCACGTGCACGTCCACCACACCCGGCTCGACGATCCCCTTGCCCACCGTGGCCGCGACGCTGAGGTGGAACACGAAGATCGCCACCACGTTGAAGAAGGCCGCGAACAGCACCGCCTGCGTCGGCCTGAGCACGCCGGTGGACACCACCGTCGCGATCGAATTGGCGGCGTCGTGAAAGCCGTTCATGAAGTCGAACGCCAGCGCCAGCGCGACCAGCATCACGACCACCCAGAGAGCTGCCTGCGCGATTTCCATGGGCGAGGGCTATGCCTGTTCGAAGCGCCGGGCCATCAGGAGTTTTCCAGCACGATGCCTTCGATCAGGTTGGCGACGTCCTCGCAGCGGTCGGTGATCGATTCGAGCAGTTCATAGATGGTGCGCAGCTTGATCAGCTCGCGCACGTCGGGCTCGTGGCGGAACAGGCGGCTCATGGCGCTGCGCATCACGCGGTCGGCGTCGCCCTCGAGTTCATCGATTTCCTCGCAGATCTTCAGCGTCGCATCGGCCACCGACTGCTCACCGATGCGCCCGAGCATGCGCACCGCGGCCTGCACGCGCTCGCAGCACTTGATCGACAGCGTGGTCAGGCGCTCGATCTCCTCGGTCATGTGGTGCACGTCGTACAGCGCCATGGTCTCGGCAGAGTCCTGCAGCAGGTCCGCCACGTCGTCCATGATGTTGATCAGCGCGTGAATCTGCTCGCGGTCGATCGGCGTGATGAACGTCGTATGCACGAGCCGGTTGACCTCGTGCGTGATGCGGTCCGCCGCGTGCTCGGCTTCGTCCACCTGCTGGTTGTACTTCTCGCGCGCCATCGGGTCGGCATAGTTCGCGACCAGTTGCTCGAACGCCCGCGCTGCCCGCATGATGTGGTCGGCGTGCTGGTTGAACAACTCGAAGAAATTGCCCTCCTTGGGCAACAGCTTGCTAAACAGCATGAGGTGAGAGGGCGTCCGTGGTGTCCGCTGCCCTGCTGGATTGATTCTCTAGGCCGGGCGGGAGTGTACCGTGCCCTGAGATCGATGGCGACGCACGACGAATCGATGCACGCCCAGGCATCCGTGCATCCCGCACCGCTGCGGCGCCTCACGCGGCAGGGCAGAACCCGCCACATCGCGTACGATGCGCCATCGCCCGAGCGACACCATGCGCATCCTCCTGGTCGAAGACGACACGCTGCTGGCCGACGCGCTGTCGCGCGCGTTGGTGCAGTCCGCCTACGCGGTCGACGTGGTGCGCGATGGCACGCAGGCCGACCAGGCGCTGGCGCTCGATACCCACGACCTGGTGATCCTGGACATCGGCCTGCCCGGGCTCAGCGGCCTGGAGGTGCTGCAGCGCCTGCGCGCGCGCAGATCGGCCTTGCCGGTACTGGTGCTGAGCGCGCTCGACACCCTGCCCGACCGGGTGCGCGGGCTGGACCTGGGCGCCGACGACTACCTGGCCAAGCCGTTCGACCTGCCCGAACTCGAAGCGCGCGTGCGTGCGCTGCTGCGCCGCGCCAGCGGCAGCAAGACACCGTCGCTGATGCACGGCCGGCTGCGGCTGGACACCGCCGCGCGCAGGGTGTACTGCGACGACCAGCCGGTGGAACTGTCGGCGCGCGAATTTGCGGTGCTCGAACTGCTACTGATGCGCGAAGGCCGGGTGGTGAGCAAGGAACACATGGTCAACCACCTGTACGGCTGGGGTGACGAGGTCGGTGCCAACGCGATCGAGGTCTACGTGCACCGGCTGCGCAAGAAGCTCGAACGCAGCGGCTTCGAGTTGCGCACCGTGCGCGGCATGGGCTACCTGCTCGAGCGTGATGGCGGTGCGCTCTGAACCGCGCCTGCAGACCCAGTTGCTGGCCTGGCTGCTGGCACCGCTGCTCGCGCTGCTGATGGTCGACACCGCTGCCAGCTACTGGGCCGCACGCTACCTGGCCGATCGCGCCTACGACCGCTCGCTGCAGGAAATCGCACGCGAAGTCGCGCTGCATGTGCGCGCCAACGGTGCCGGCCCGCGGCTGGATATGTCGTCGGCAGTCGAGCGGGTATTGATGGTCGACCAGGACGACCGGCTGTTCTACAGCGTGGCGGCGCCCTCCGGCCAGGTGATCGGCGGCGACACTGCCATCGCGGCGCCACCCGTGCTGCCCGCCACCGATGGCCCTGCCCGCTTTCGCGATGCAGTCCTGGACGCGGAGCCGGTGCGCATCGTCGCGGTGTGGCTGCCGTACGCCGAGCAGCCGACGCCCGCGAGCCGGGTGCTGGTGCAAGTGGCCGAGACGCTGAACCGGCGCCAGCGGCTCGCGCTCGAAATCCTGGCCAGCATCGTGCTGCCGCAACTGCTGCTGATCCTGCTGGCCAGCGCCGTGGTGTATGGCGGCGTCTCGCGCGGCCTGCTGCCGCTCGAGCGCCTGCGCGAGGCGGTGTCGAGCCGATCGCACGTGGACCTGCGCCCGCTCGAGACACAGGGCGTGCCCGGCGAGGTACGGCCGCTGGTGGACGAGGTCAACGAACTGATGCTGCGCCTCGGACGCACGCTGGACGTGCAGAACCGCTTCATCGCCGATGCCGCGCACCAGCTCAAGACGCCGGTCAGCGGACTCAAGGCCCAGATCGAATTGGCGTTGCGCGAAGAGGATCCGGCACGCCTGCGCCACAGCCTGGCACAACTGCACGTCGGCACCGAACGCCTGTCGCGGCTGGTGCGCCAGTTGCTGACGCTGGCGCGCAACGAGCCAGGCGCCGTGAGCAGCCTGCAGATGCAACCGGTCGACCTGGGCGCCCTGGCGATGGACGTCGCGATGCAGTGGGTCCCCGATGCTCTCAGACGCGGCATCGACCTGGGCTTCGAAGACGCACCGGAACCGGTCACGATCATGGGCGACGCAGACCGGCTGCGCGAACTGCTGAACAACCTGCTCGACAACGCGGTGCGTTACAGCCGCGAGCAGGGGCGCGTGACGGTGGCGGTGGCGCGCACCGATGACGGCAACGCCCGGGTTTCCATCAGCGACGACAGCACGACCATCCCGGTGCCCGAGCGCCAACGCATCTTCGAGCGCTTCCACCGGCTGCTCGGCAGCCAGGTGGACGGCAGCGGACTGGGCCTGGCGATCGTGCGCGAGATCGCGGCGCTGCACCAGGCGCACATCACGCTCGAAGACGACGTCGATGGCATCGGCAACACGTTCAGCGTCGTGTTTCGCGCGGCCAGCCAGCCCGCCAGGCGTTGAGTCGCCCGTGCCGTTGCCCAGGTCGGCCGCAACGCCACTTCAGGGCCGCTGGCAAGTCGTAAGGCTGACGAAAGGTTTTCGACATTCTTTCGACAGCCCATGCCCATGAGCCTGTAAGCAATCCTTCCTAAGCTTGGCGCAAACGTTTGACCACACCCAGGTCCCCACGCCCCCACGCATCGAAGGAGAAGCTGATGTCCGTAGTCCTGACGCCGGAATTCTGGCTGGCGTTGTCCCAGATCATCCTCATCAACATCGTGCTCAGCGGGGACAACGCCGTCGTGATCGCGCTGGCCAGTCGCTCGTTGCCGCCGCGGCAGCAGAAGATGGCGATCCTGCTGGGCAGTGTCGGCGCGATCGTGCTGCGCATCATACTGACCTTCTTCGCGGTCTACCTGCTCACGCTGCCCTACCTGAAACTGGTTGGCGCAGCCTTGCTGCTGTGGATCGGCATCGGCCTGCTGACCGGGGACGATGACGACGCCAAACTCGAGAGCCACAGCAACCTGCTGTCGGCGATCAAGACCATCATCGTCGCCGATCTGGTGATGAGCCTGGACAACGTCATCGGCGTGGCCGCGGCAGCCAAGGGTGACCTCGTGCTGCTGGTGCTGGGGCTCGCCATCAGCATTCCGCTGATCATCTACGGCAGCACCCTCATCCTCAAGCTGATGAACCGCTTCCCCATCATCATCACCGCCGGTGCCGCCCTGCTCGGCTGGGTAGCCGGCGAGATGGCGTTCGGCGACCCGGCCGTCACCGGCTGGACGACCAGCCACCAGAGCCTGCAC
>JBDHRZ010000010.1:0-19543 GCA_039807845.1 Rhodoferax sp. | reverse complement strand
CAACCAGCGCTCCGGCGGCGTGCAGTACGGCGGCGCCGACGCCATGGGCGGCGGGTTCTTTCTCTCCTACATCTACCACGCGCCCTGGGGCTTCACCTCGCAAGGCGCGCTGTACGCGCTGATGTTGCGCCGCTACATGGCCGAGACCGGGTTCGCGGCAGACGACCTGGGCCGGGTCGCGGTGGCGCAGCGCTTCGCGGCGAGCCTCAACCCCAACGCCCTGATGCAGCGGCCGGTCACGCTCGACGACTACCGCAACGAGGCGTTCGTCTGCGAGCCGTTGCGCAAGCTCGACTACTGCCTGATCAACGACGGCGGCGTGGCCATCATCGTGGCGGCGGCCGATCGCGCGCGCCAGATCCGGCGCGACCCGGTCTACGTGCACGGCATCGGCAAGTTCGACCTCAATCGCGGCGCCACCAGCCTCGAGCCCCGGCTGACCGACTTCTACCGACCGGCGCAGCAGCGGGTGGCACGCGACGTGTTCGAGATGGCCGGCGTGGGCCCGCAGGACATGGACTGCGCGCAGATCTACGACAGCTTTTCGGTGCACATTCCGCTCGCGCTGGAAGGCTACGGCTACTGCGCGATCGGCGACGCCGGGCGCTTCATGCGCGAGCAGGGCATCGGCCTGGGCCAGCGGCTGCCGGTCAACACCAGCGGCGGCCACCTCTCGGAGTCCTACATGCAGGGCTGGGGCCACCAGGTCGAGTCGGTGCGCCAGCTGCGCGGAGAATGCGGCAAGCGCCAGGTGCAGGACTGCCGCTTCGTGCACTACAGCTCGGATGTCGCCGGCAAGGCGGTGTCGATCATCTACGGAAAATAGGCAGGCGATCATGGGTGCGAGCAAACCGGTCATGGGGCTGTATGACAAGCCGATGTGGGACAGCATCGAACGCCAGCGCCTGGAGTTGCAGTACTGCGCGCAGTCGGGGCAGTTCCGTTATCCGCCCTCGCCCGCCTGCCCCCACTGTCTGTCCCTCGACTACGAATGGCGCGCGGTATCAGGACGCGGCGAGATCCTCTCCTGGGTGGTGTTCCACCGGCGCTACTTCGACGACTACCCGCCGCCGTACAACGTGGTCGCGGTGCGGCTGGCCGAGGGTCCCATCATCATGACCAACCTGGTCGGTCCGACGCCGCCCGGATCATGGATCGGCGCACAGGTCGAGATCTGCTACGAGACGCACGCCGGGCGGACCATCAACCGGGTGCGCCTGTGCGCCCCCGCCAGCGCAGGAACGGCCTGAACACGCCTGGCCGCAAGGAGACGACACCGAACATGGTCGAAACCGAAACCCGCGTCACCACGCGCTACGGCAGCATGCCGACCTTCACCGTGCAGCCGCAAGGCAACGGGCCCTGGCCGGCCGTCATCCTGCTGATGGATGCGCCCGGCATCCGCGAGGAACTGCGCAACCACGCGCGCAGGATCGCCAGGCAAGGCTACTACTGCCTGCTGCCGGACCTGTACTACCGGCTCGGCCTGCTGCGCTTCGACCTGCCGCGACGCGATGATGCGATGTCCGCGCTGGTCGGGGCGGCATTTCGCAGCATCACCGACGCGGCAACGCGCGACGATTGCGCCGGCCTGCTGAGTTTCATCGCGGCGCAGGACGCTGCCGCCGACGGCGCTGTCGGCGTGGTCGGCTACTGCATGAGCGGGCGCAGCGCGGTCGTCGCCGCGGCCGCATTCCCCACACGCATCAAGGTGGCGGCCTCGCTGTACGGCGTGCGCCTGGTCACCGACGAGGCGGACTCCCCGCACCTGCACCTGAACGACATCGCCGCCACGCTCTACTTCGCCTTCGGCGAACTGGACAAGGCCACGCCGAAGGAGCAGGTGGAGCGGCTGCGCGGCGCGCTGACCGATGCCGGGCGCAGCTTCGAACTCGACGTGTTCACCGGCGCGGACCACGGCTTCATGTTCGCCGAGGGACGCAACCACGCGCCGCAGGCGAGCGAGCAGGCATGGAGCCGCGCCCTGGGCATGCTGGCACGCCATCTAAAGTGACGCACATGGCGGCAGATCCCGGCCTTGGCGGCATGCGGCTGTTCTGGTCCTCGCGCTCGCCTTACGTGCGCAAGGTGATGGTGGCGGCGCACGAACTCGGCCTGGCCGAGCACCTGCAGTGCGTGCGCATCCGGCTGCCGCTGGAGGGCTCCGGTGCGGAGTTGCTGCGCCTCAACCCACTGGGCCAGATCCCGACCCTGGCGCTCGCCGATGGACGCGCACTGTACGATTCGTTGGTCATCTGCGAGTACCTAGACCTGTTGGGCAGCGGGCCGAAACTGGTGCCGGTGCTGCCGATGGAGCGCATCGAGGTCCTGCAGCGCCACGCGCTCGCGCAGGGCCTGACCGACCTGGCGATCCGCCTGATGGGTGAGCGCATGCGCGCGCCCGCGCTGCGCAGCGAGATCGAACTGCAGCGCCGGCAGGTGGCGATCGGCCGCGTGCTGGACGAGCTCGAAACACGCGCCGGCACGTTCGCGCGACTGGCCCCGGAACTCGGCCAGGTGGCGATCGCCGCAGCCCTGGCCTACCTCGACTTTCGCCTGGGCGAACTGCAGTGGCGGCATGGCCGTCCCGTACTGGGCGGCTGGTTCGAGACCTTTGCGCGGCGGCCGTCCATGGTCGCGACCGCCTTCGTGGACGACCTCGCCGCCGCCGCGCCGGCGCCCGCGCCCGCACCACGATGAAGCGCACATCGCGCAACAGACAGGAGGCCCGATGAGCATCAAGGCAGCGGCCTGCATCGCAGGCGCCTACGAACACCCCACGCGGGATGCGGCCGACAAGTCGGTGGCCCAGTTGCATGCCGAGGTGGCTCGCGGGGCGCTGGAGGACGCCGGCCTCTCGCGCGAAGACGTCGACGGCTACTTCTGTTCGGCCACCGCACCAGGCACCGGCCCACTGTCGATGGTCGACTACCTGAACCTGAAGGTGCGCCACGTGGATTCGACCAACACCGGCGGCTCCTCGTACCTGGTGCTGGTCGACCACGCGGCGCAGGCGATCGCGGCGGGCAAGTGCAACGTGGCGCTGGTCACGCTGGCGGGACGGCCGCGCGCCGAGGCCCGCGAACTCGGTGCCCTGCGCGTGGCGCCCGACGATCCCGCCAAGCCCGAGCATTCCTTCGAGTCTCCGTTCGCGCTGACCACGGCAACGAACTACGGACTGGTGGCGATGCGCCACATGTACGAGTACGGCACCACGCGCGAGCAGCTGGCCTGGATCAAGGTCGCTGCGTCGCACCACGCACAGCACAACCCCCACGCGATGCTGCGCAAGGTGGTGACGGTGCAGGACGTGCTCGACTCGCCACTGGTGGCCGACCCGCTGCACAAGCTCGACGCCTGCGTGATCTCCGACGGCGGAGGCGCGGTGCTGGTGGTCAGGCCGGAGATCGCGCGCAGCCTGCGCCGGCCGCTGGTGCGGCTGATCGGCACCGGCGAATGCCCCAAGGGACAGGACGGCGGCGTCCTGGACCTTTGCCACTCCGGCGCGCGGCACTCCGGCGCCGCGGCCTACGCCGAGGCCGGCGTCACGCCAGCGGACATCAAGTACGTCTCTCTCTACGACAGCTTCACCATCACGGTGCTGGTGCAGCTCGAAGACCTGGGCTTCTGTGCCAAGGGGCAGGGCGGCCGCTTCGTGGCGGACGGCAAGCTGATCTCCGGCGTGGGCCGGATGCCGTTCAACACCGATGGCGGCGGCCTGTGCAACAACCATCCAGCGCACCGCGGCGGCATGACCAAGGTGATCGAGGCCGTGCGCCAACTGCGCGGCGAGGCACACCCGAAGGTGCAGGTGCCCGACTGCGACCTGGCGTTGGTGAACGGCATCGGCGGCCAGCTCGGCACCCGTCATGGGGCCGCCACCCTGATCCTGCAGCGAGGCTAGCGCGATGTCCGATCCCACCATGCCCGCGCCAGCGGTAAACCCCCAATCGGCGCCGTTCTGGCAGGCGCTGCAGGCCGGGTCGTTCCAGATCGGCCACTGCTGCGCCTGCGGCCGCACCCACTGGTACCCGCGCAGCTTCTGTCCGTTCTGCTTTGCCCCCGGGGCGGATCTGGTGCCGGCCAGCGGGCGCGGAACGATCTACTCCTACAGCGTCACCCGGCTGTCGCCGCGCCAGCATGTCGTGGCCTACGTGACGCTGGCCGAGGGCCCGACCATGCTGACCAACCTCGTCGACTGTCCAGTCGAGAAGCTCGCGGTCGGCCTGCCGGTACGCCTGGTGTGCAAGCCCGGCGCGAACGGCATGCCGGTGCCGGTGTTCACGCTCGCGGACAGCGCCGCACCGTGAACCCGCCGGCCGCTGGCGCGCACGCACCGGACCGCTGGATCGAGGTCAACGGGGTCAGCCTGCGTTTTCGCCTCTCGGGCACCGGGCCGCGCACCCTCGTGCTGGTGCACGAAATGGGCGGCACGCTGGAGAGCTGGGATGCCCTGCTGGCCTGGCTGCAACAGGCCGCTGGCGCGGCGGCCGGCGAGGCACAGGCGGCACTGTCGGACTACCGGATGTTGCGCTACGACCTGCGCGGCAGCGGGATGTCGGAGAAATTGCGCGGCCCGCTGGCCGAACCCACGCTGCACGACATGACGCAGGACCTGGCGCAACTGCTCGACGCGCTGGAAATCGATGGGCCGGTGGCGCTGGCCGGCTGCGCCGTCGGGGCACGCATCGCGCTGAGCTTCGCCGCCCACGCGCCGACGCGCGTCGCGGCGCTGGTTGCGCTGGCGCCGTCGCTGGACGTGGGCACGGCGCGCGCGCAGGCCGCGCGCGACTCGATCGCACGCATCGAGCGCGAAGGCACCCGCGCCGCCATGCGCGAGTCCCTGCAACGCATGTTCGCGGCGCCACTGGGCATGGATGTCCGGATCGGCGCCGACTACCTGCTGCGCCATGCCGGCAACGACGCGAGCAGCTACGCCGCGATCTATCGCATGCTGCTCGCGTCCCGGCTCGACGGGCAACTCGGCGCGATCCGCTGCGCCTGCCTGATCCTGGCCGGCGACCTCGACACCGCACGGCCGATGGAGGAAATCGCGGCCGCGGCGGCGACGATTCCGGGGGCTCGCTTCGAGACCCTGCACTCCGGGCACTTCATGCACCTGCAGACACCGCACACCGTGGGTGCGCGCATGCTGCAGTTCCTGCACGACGTACAGGCGGCGGCGCGCGCCTGAGGCGTGCCGCCGCCACGCGCTCAGGTCCGATGGCGGGCCAGGAATTCGAGTGCGATGCTGTTGAACACCGCCGGCTGCTCCCAGTTCGCGCAATGCCCGGAATCGGCCACCACGCGCACGTCCGCATGCGGCATGTGCAATGCCTGCATGCGCAGCAGCGCCGGTGGCGTGTACAGATCGCCGTCGCCGGTCATCAGCATGGTCGGGGTACGAATGCTCTCGAGCGCCGCCCAGGTGAGCTTGCGAAAGCGCTTCGGGCCGATGCGCACACCGGGGATGGCCTCGTGCTCCAGCTTGAGCCAGGCGGCGAGCCCGTCCGGATTGCCGGCGCGGTAGGACGGATGCAGTTCCTTGAATTCGTTCGGTAGCGGATCGAAGTACTTGCCACGCAGGCGCTGGTTGGCCTCCTGGTAGTCCTTCTCCGAATCGTCGATCCCCATCAGCGACGACACGATGAGCAGACTGCGCACCTTCTCAGGGTGCACCAGCGCGTAGTCCAGCGCAAAGTAGCCCCCATGGGCAAACGCCACCAGATGCGCCTGCTGCACGCCGAGATGCTGCATGAGCTTGTCCAGGTCCTCGGCTCCGTAGCCCGGATTGGCCGCATCGCCGGCGTCGGAACGGTAGTAGCCGCGACGCGAGTACCCGATGGTCCGATAGCCGGCAGCGGCAAACACGGGCTGCTGATAACCCCACCCATTGCCGCTCTGCGTGCCGGCGTGCATGAAGATCACGGCCTGCCCGTTGCCACCGGTATCCCAGTACCACAGGCGCGGCCCGCCGACGTCGACCCAGCCCTCGAGCGCCGGCGCCTGTGCCGGCATGGCCGCGGGGGTCCACACGGGTCCGCGCGCCGAGACGTCACTGGCCGCCACGGCGGCGGACTTGCCGGCCGCGGTGGCGCAGCCGCTCAGCAGCGTGGTACCGGTGGCGCCGACGCCAACGGCAGCGGCAGCGGCTGCGCGCAGCAGGTCGCGCCGGCGACCGACGGGACGGCTCGCTGCACACGCGGGCGAATTGGCCGGCTCGACGCCTGCCTGCGGTTCATGGGTGTCGGGTTGCATGGGGTGTTCCATCCTTTCAAGGGAAATGGTCGTGCGCGCACGGCACGGGGTTGCCTGGTGCATGGGCACCGGAGGGTTCAGCGCGGCCGGTTCAGCCGGCGGGTGGAGTCGAGCCGGTCGAGGTGCTGGAGGTCATCGAACAAGGCACGCGCCGCCCCCGGTTGCAGATAGGCGCTGGCGCCGCCTTCGAACTTGCGCCACGCCTCCTCGGCGCTCAGGCGGCGCGTCCAGTGCCCGCGCGCGAACGCCACGCTCGGGCTCTCGAGCACGCGCCCGTCCGCCAGGTGCATCCGGATGCCACCGCTGAAGCCGAGGTTGGGCGTGGTGTCGGCCGGGACATCGGCGCGGGGAACGATCTCCACACGCTGCATCACGGCTTGAACATCGCGCCGCTGCACGAATGCATCGGTGAGGTGGGCGAACGTGACGCGCCGGTCGATCAGCGCCGCCGCCAGCGATAACGCGATGCTGTGCGAGGGCACCAGGTGGGGCCCGGACGTGGAGGGTGACTTCAGGTGCACCTCCATCTGCGGCAGGCTGATCAGGACCTCGATCCGGCTGACCTGGGCCACGCCCACGTCGTGCTCGCGCACCAGCGCCAGCACGCCATCGATGGCGCGCTGCATCATGTTGCCGACCGGATGCTGCTTGACGTGGATGCCGATGCTCTCGAGCCGCCAGGCACTTCCCAGGTCATCGATCGGCGTATCCAGATCGACCTCGCCACGTGGCGAGAGCGCATGCAGGATGCCCCGGCCCGGCCGCTCGATCGCATCGTCCGCCGCGGTCAAGCCGTGTTGCGCCAGGTTGGCTGCCAGCACGCCGGCGCTGGCCGCACGCGCCATCTGGATGGTGCCGATTTCGTAGTCGAAGCTGCGCGTGATGCCACCCGACATGGCCGCCGCAATGCTCAGTGCGCGCGTGGTCTGCTCGGCGTCGAGCCGGCGCAGGTTGGCGATCGCCGCGGCGGCACTGAGGGCGCCGAATACCGCCGTGGCATGCCAGCCCTTGGACGAGTAGGCGTCCCGGTCGCGTTCGGCGAGGCGCGCCCAGGCCTCGTAGCCGGCCGCATAGGCGGCGATCACGTCCCGCCCGCTGGCACCGCGGGCGTCGGCCTCGGCGAGCAACGCCGGCACCAGGATGACGCTGGTGTGGCAGCCGGCGAACGCCACGTCGTCGAACACGCAGGCACCGATGGCGGCGGCATTGGCAAACGTGGCCTCGACCACCGAGGCGCGCTCGTGGCCCAGGTACAGGCGCGCAGCGCCGCTCGCGCCGCGCGTCTCGAGCGTGCGTGCCGCCTGCTGCGTCACGCCGAATCCCATGCCGTAGAACATCACGCCGATCGTGTCGGTGTAGGCGGTGAGCACCGCCTGCACCGCGGTCGCGGGCAGCGCATCGTAAGTCAGGGTGCTGGCAAATCGGCCGAGGGTACGGGTGATCGGAGCGGTCATGGTCGCCTTCGTGCAGGAAAAGGACAGGCGCAACTGTGCGACAGGTCCCGGCGCGCCACAACCGAATAAACGGCGGCTTCGATTGAGTTTTCCTGACCCGTCGCCAAGGCAAGCATCGAAGGCCAGCCTGGCTCAGGAAAACTCAAACCAGGCGCTGGCAAATTCGATTGACGGCGCGACGCGCCGGCCCGCATAGTGCGGCGTACCGCAGCCGACCGCCTTGTCCACGCTCTCCATCCCGCGTTTCCTGCCGACCCTGATCCTGGTGAACCTGACCGCGCACATGGCGTTGTCGGGGGGCAAGCTGTCGGGCGCGCTGTTCACGCTGCGCTCGGGTGCGCCCGAAGTCGTGATGGGCTTCTACCTGGCCCTGTTCGCCAGCATCCCCCTGTTCACGTCGCTTTCGGTCGGCCGCTGGATCGATCGGGTCGGCGCGCTGCACGTGATGCGCCGTGGCGTCAGCTTGCTGCTGCTGGGCGCCTGGCTGCCGGTGGCCTGGCTGGCGATCCCGAGCCTATTCGCGATGGCGATGCTGCTCGGGATCGGATTCAATCTGGTGTCGATGGCCGGACTGCAATGCGTCGGCGTGCTCAGTACCGGGCAGTCGGACCAACGCCGGCTGGCCAACTTCGGCTGGTTCGGGCTGGGTTTCGCCTCCTCCTCGGCGATCGGTCCGTCCAGCTCCGGGCTGCTGATCGACCAGTTCGGGTTTCGCTTCGCCTTCGCCAGCATGGCGCTGTGCACCTGCGTCGCGGCGCTGCTGGTGCTGCTGCCCCTGCGCGCGCTGCCAATGCCGCCGAAGGCGCCGACCACTGGCTTGGCAGCAGCGCCGCGGGCGGCCTGGAACGATCTGCTGCGCGCCCCGCCCCTACGCCGCATCTTCCTGGTCAGCCTGACGCTGTCGGGCGGATGGGACCTGTACGCGGCGCTGCTGCCGGTGATCGGCACGCGCCTGGGGTTCTCGGCGTCCATCATCGGCAGCATCGCGTCGATGTTCGCGCTCGGCACCATCGTCAGCCGCCTGGCGATGCCCTGGCTGGCGACGCGCTTCCAGGAATGGCAGAACGTGCGCGCCTCGGCCCTGTGCATGACGCTGGTGTTTCTGGTGCTGCCGTGGGCGCGCGTGCCAGCAGTCTTCATGGTGCTGGGCTTCGCATTCGGTGCATCCGTCGGGCTGAGCCAGCCCAACACCCTGTCGCTGCTGCATGCAGCCACGCCCAGTGGACGTACCGGCGAGGCGCTGGGGCTGCGCTTCTTCCTGGGCAATTGCTCCTCCGTGCTGCTGCCCCTGCTGTTCGGGCTGGCGGTGGTGCCATTCGGGCCGGCGCCACTGATGTGGGCTGGCGCTGCGCTGGTGGGCGCCGGGCTGCCCGCCGTACAACGGGCCTTGCGCAAGTACTGAGCATGCGTGCACGTGCGGCCGCACTGGCTGCGGTTGCCGCCGTCTTGAGCAAAGCTCAAACTTCGCCCCGGTTATCTCGTTTGACCGCAGGGCCGCGCAACGCGACAGTTCGCCCATGCAGACCTGCGCCATGAGCCACCGTCGGACCCGACGCGCCATCACCCTGGCCACACTGTCGCTGCTGATGGCGGGCACGGGTGCCGCGCACGCGCAGGACGCCGCACTGATCGAAGCGGCCAAGCGCGAGGGCGAACTGGTCTGGTACACCGGCCTGATCGTCAACACGGTGGTACGTCCCCTGATCCAGGCGTTCGAGAAGAAATACGGCATCACCGTGCACATGACCAGCGTGAGCCTGCAGTCCGAAGTGGTGCTCCGGGTTACCAACGAAATGCGTGCAGGCAAGCCCGTCGCCGACGTGATCGAAGGCGGCGGCCAGATGATCCCGCCGCTGGTCCGGGCTGGCGCGCTGGAGAAATACAGCCCGGTCGCGGCGGCCGGCTACGCACCCGAGTTCAAGAGCAAGGACGGCTACTGGACCATTCCGAGCATCAACTATCTCACCGCCGCGATCAATACCGACCTCGTCAGGCCGGCCGATGCGCCCAGGACGTTCGAGGACCTGCTCGACCCGAAATGGAAAGGCAAGATGGTGTGGAGCGTGGACCTCAACACCGCCGGCGCGCCCGGCGTCGTCGGCAACATCCTGCAAAGCCAGGGACAGCAGGCCGGCATGGAGTTCCTGCGCAAGCTCGCCAGGCAGAACATCGTCGGCCTGGCGATCAACCAGCGTGCGGTCCTCGACCAGGTCGTGGCAGGCCAGTATCCGCTGGCGCTCACGACCTTCTTCCACCACGTGGTGACGAGCCGCGAGAAGGGCGCGCCGGTCCAGTGGCTGCCGCTCGAACCGGTGATCACGGTCGGCAACGTCACGGCGATCGTGAAGAACGCGCCGCACCCCAACGCCGCGAAGTTGTTCGTGAATTTCATCCTGTCCGAGGAGGGGCAGATGATCTACCGCGAAGCGAACTACGTGACGACGCATCCGAACGTCAAGTCCAGGCTGCCCGAGATCAAGCCGGGCGGCTTTCGCACGCTGGTCATCTCGCCCGAGATGTCGGAGCAGAACCTGCCGATCTGGACGCAGGTCTACAAGGAAGTATTCCTGTGAACCCGCCTGCGTTCGCCGGATACTGGAGCCCGCAGGCACTTTGAGCGCAATCCAACCACTAGAGGAGCAACAGCATGCAATTTCGTCGATTACTGCGCGCAGCATTGGTGGCGGCCCTGACCGTCGGATTGGCCAGCGTCGGTCGCGCCCAGGACGCGGCGATGATCGACGCGGCCAAGAAGGAAGGCGAGGTGGTCTGGTACACCGGCCTGATCGTCACGCTGGTGGTGCGCCCGCTGGTGGAGGCGTTCGACAAGAAGTACGGCATCAAGGTCAAGTTCTCCAGCGTCAACGACGCCGACACCGTGCTGCGCATGACCAACGAAGCGCGCGCCGGCAAGTACGAAGTGGACATCTTCGACACCCCCGGAACGGTCATCCCGGCGCTGTCCAAGGTCAACCTGATCGGGTCCTACCTGCCCGCGTCGGCGAGGGCCTATCCGGCCGACCTCAAGGGCAAGGACGGCCTGTGGACCGGCATCTTCGCGCTCTACCTGACGACCAGCTACAACACCGACCTGGTGAAGGATGCCGAGGCGCCCAAGACCTTCCAGGACCTGCTCGATCCGAAGTGGAAGGGCAAGATGGTGTGGGTCGACAACCGGACCATCTCCGGCCCGGCAGGCTTCATCGCCAACGTGCTCAAGACGATGGGCAACGACGCCGGCATGGCCTACCTGAAGAAGCTCGCGCAGCAGAAGATCGTCGGCCTGCCCAGCAACCAGCGCGTTGTGCTCGACCAGGTAATCGCCGGCCAGTATGCGATCGGCCTGATGACCTACAACCACCACGTCGTCATCAGCCGTGAAAAGGGCGCGCCGGTCAAGTGGGTCAAGATGGAGCCGCTGGTGGCCAACGTCGGTGCAGTCGGTCTGTCCGCGCACGCCCCGCACCCCAACGCAGCCAAATTGTTCCTCGAGTTCATCTTCTCCGAAGAGGGGCAGAAGGTGATCCGCGAGGCGGGCTACCCGCCGGCGCATCCCAACGTCGCAGCCAAGGATCCGACCATCACGCCCACTGGTGGCAACTTCAAGATCACCACCCTCACGCCGGAGATGACGGACGCCAACGGCCCGCTGCAAGGTTGGCTCAAGATCTACGACGAGCTGTTCAAGCAATGAATGACGTGGCGGCGCAGGTGGCGCCGGCAGCGGCGCGCCAGCAGGCCGGACCCGCTGCCCGCCGCTGGCCCGGCCAGATCAGCGCCAGCGGCCTGCTGGCGCTGGCCATGGTGGTGCTGCTCGGCCTGCTGGTCGTGCCGCCGATGCTGGTGCTGGTGCAGGACAGCTTCACGGTCGCGCTGCCCGATGGTTCTCACGGCGCCTTCACCTGGGCGCACTACGCCAGGCTGCTGGCGGATCGGACGCTGTACGCCAGCGCCACGAACTCGGTCGTGTTCGCGCTGTCCTCGACGATCATCGCGTTGCTGCTCGGCGGCCTGCTGGCGTGGGTCGTGGAGCGCACCAATGCACCACTGCGCGGGCTGGCCTACCTCACCACGATCATCTCGATGGGCATGCCCTTCATCCTGTACGTGCTGGCCTGGATCTACCTGTTCGGCCGTGCCGGACCGTTCAACGACATCTACCGTCGCCTGACCGGATCGCAGGAACTGCTGGTCAATGTGCACTCGATGAGCGGCATGGTGATGATCGAGGCGTTCGCCTGGGTTCCCCTGGTGTTCCTGCTGTTCTCGGCCAGTTTCCGCTCGGCCAATGCGGAAATGGAAGAGGCGGCACGGGTCAGCGGGGCATCCATCGTCGACATGATCCGACGCATCTCGTTGCGCCTGGCGCGGCCAGCCATGCTGGCCACGGCGCTGTTCGTCTTCATCCGAAGCCTGGAGGCGTTCGACGTACCAACGCTGATCGGCCGCCCGGCGAAGATCAACCTGATGACGTCGGACATCTTCTTCAGCATCCGCTCGGTGCCGCCCGACATCGGGCACGCGAGCGCCTTCTCGGTGGTGCTCACGCTGGTGATCGCGATCCTGATGTATTTCTACGGCCGCATCGCGCGCAACGCGGACCGTTATGCCACCGTGACCGGCAAGGGGTTCCGGCCACGACCACTCGACCTGGGCTGGGCGCGCTGGCTCGGAGGCGCCTTGATCTTGTTTGTCTTCCTGGCGGTGCTCGGCTTGCCGATGATCGCGCTGGCCTGGGTGTCATTCTTGCCGTTCGTGCGCGCGATGCACTGGGATGCGCTCTCGTCCCTGACCCTGGTGAACTACCAGGCGGTGTTCCGGGAAACCGGCTACCTGCGCTTGACGCTGAACACGCTGCTCATCGCGGCGTGCGCCGCCACGCTGACGATGTTGCTGATGCTGCTCACCGGTTGGCTGGTGGCACGGCGCAAGGCTGCCGCCACCCTGCTGGACCAACTCACCACGCTGCCGCTGCTGCTGCCGGGCATCGTCCTGAGCGTGGCGCTGATGGAGATCGCGTTGCGCTCACCCGTCCCGATCTATGGAACCTTGTGGGTGATCGTGTTCGCATTCATCATCCGCTACATGCCCTACGGTATGCGATACACGTTTACCGGGGTGCTGCAGATCCACCGCGAACTCGAGGAGGCCGCCCACGTCGCCGGCGCCTCGACGTTCGAAGCCCTGCGCCGCGTGGTGGTCCCGTTGCTGCTGCCCGCACTGGCGGCCGGCTGGCTGTTCGTGTTCCTCAACGCTGCACGTGAACTGTCGATTCCGATCCTGCTCGCCGGGCCCGATTCGCAAACCATGGCGGTGGCGATCTACGAGCAGTCGATCCAGGGCCAGTTCAGCGAACTGGCGGCGCTGGGCCTGCTGTGGACGCTGCTCATGACGGTGTTCGCGGTATGGTTCTACTTCCTCGTGCGCCGCCAGGCGCTCAGCAGCCACGGACACTGAACCCGTCTTCGCGCATACCCATGACACCATCGATCGCCACCCACAGCTCGGCCCTAAGCGTCCACGACCTCGGCAAGATCTTCGCCAACACCAGCGACGTGATCGCCGGCGGCATCCACGAGGCCACATTCACGCTGAAGCCGGGCACCTTCTTCACCTTGCTCGGGCCCAGCGGCTGCGGCAAGACCACCACGCTGCGCTGCATCGCCGGCCTCGAATTGCCCGACCGCGGCAGGATACAGTTGGGCGACCAGGTGCTGTTCGACAAGGCCAGCGGCGCCAACGTGCCGCTGAACCGGCGCAACATCGGCATGGTGTTCCAGTCCTACGCGATCTGGCCGCACATGAACGTGTTCGAGAACGTGGCCTTTCCCCTGCAGGTGGCCAAGGACACGCGTTATGGCAAGGACGAGATTGCGCGCCTGGTCGGGGCGGCGCTCGAACGCGTCAACCTCAGCGGCTTCGAGGCTCGCCCAGCGACCCGCCTCTCGGGCGGACAGCAGCAACGCGTCGCGCTGGCCCGGGCGATCGTGCGCCAACCCCGGCTGCTGCTGCTCGACGAGCCCTTGAGCAACCTGGATGCCGCGCTGCGCGAGGAAATGCGCAACGAACTCAAGCGCCTGCAGCAGCAGGTCGGCATCACGACCCTGTACGTCACGCACGACCAGGCCGAGGCGCTGGAAATGTCCGACCTGGTCGCGGTGATGAACAAGGGCCACATCGTGCAGATGGGTCCGCCGCGCGACATCTACTTCCGTCCGCGCGACGCCTTCGTCGCCAGCTTCGTGGGTGCCACGAATCTGCTGCCCGCCGTGCTGAAGCAAAACGGCGGCGGCAACGGCCGGGGGCGCGTCGAATTGTCCGACGGGCAAAGCCTTACCTGCGAATTCCAGCAACCACAGGCACAGGAGCAACCGGTCGTTGTCTCGATCCGGCCCGAGGCCATCACGCTCGTTAAGCCCGATGGCGCAAGCGACGAGCGACTCAATCGGCTGAGGGGGCAGGTCGTGTTTGCGGGTTTTCTCGGCAACATGAGCCGGCACGGCGTGCAGGTCGGAGCCAACCTGATGCAGGTCAACACTCCCTCGGACATCCATTTCGCCACCGGTGCACCGGTGATTCTCGAATTCCCGGTCGAAGGTTCGCTGGGCATGACACCGCTGGCCTGACGCGCGGCTCACGCGCGCCAGCGCTGCGGCGGCTGGCGAGCAACACTCAGCCAGCCCGCCCCACGCCGGCCAGCCTATCCTCGATGCGCTGGCGCGTTTGCTGCAACTGCGCGGGCAGGCGGTCGGCAAGCCGCTCGAACAGTTCGGCGTGCAGCTTCAGCTCATCCGCCCAGGCCGCCTTGTCGATGCTGATGACGCTGGCGAACTGCGCGGGCGTGAATGCGAGGCCGCTCCAGTTGAGGTCGGCATGGGACGGGCTGATGCCGAAGGCGTGCTCTTCGCCGCCACTGCGCCCTTCCAGGCGGTCGATCATCCAGGCGAGCACGCGCATGTTTTCCCCAAAGCCCGGCCAGACGAACTTGCCGTCCGGCCCCTTGCGGAACCAGTTGGTGGTGTAGATGCGCGGCAACCGGGCGCCGGCGGCGGCGAGCTTTTCGCCCAGTTGCAGCCAGTGCTGGAAGTAGTCGCTCATGTTGTAGCCCATGAACGGCAGCATCGCGAACGGGTCGCGCCGCACCACGCCTTGCTGCCCGGCGGCGGCGGCCGTGGTCTCCGAGCCCATGGTGGCGGCCATGTAGACGCCCTCGACCCAGTTGCGCGCCTCGGTGACCAGCGGCACGGTAGTGGAGCGCCGGCCGCCGAAGATGAACGCATCGATGGCCACGCCGGCCGGATCGTCCCAGGCCGGATCGAGCACCGGGTTGTTGGTCGCGGCCACCGTGAAGCGCGCGTTCGGGTGCGCCGCCGGCTTGCGCTTGCCGCCCACGCCGTTGGCCAGCGCGATCTCCGGCGTCCAGTCCTTGCCCTGCCAGTCGATCAGGTGCGCGGGAATCGTGCCGGTGTCCTCCTCCATGCCTTCCCACCAGACGTCGCCGTCGTCGGTGAGCGCCACGTTGGTGAAGATCGTGTCGCGGCGCAGGCTGATCATGCAGTTCGGATTGGTGCGCATGCTGGTGCCCGGAGCGACGCCGAAATAGCCGGCTTCCGGATTGATCGCATACAGGCGCCCGTCGGCGTGCGGCTTGATCCACGCGATGTCGTCGCCGATGGTGGTCACCTTCCAGCCGTCGAATGCCTTGGGCGGCACCATCATGGAGAAGTTGGTCTTGCCGCAGGCACTGGGGAACGCGGCCGCCACGTGGTACTTCCTGCCCTGCGGGTCCTGTACGCCCAGGATCAGCATGTGCTCGGCGAGCCAGCCGGCGGCGTGCGCGTCCTTGCCGGCGGCGGCGCGGCCCATGACGGAGGCGATGCGCAGCGCGAAGCACTTCTTGCCGAGCAGGGCGTTGCCGCCATAGCCCGAGCCATACGACCAGATCTCGCGTGTCTGCGGGTAATGCACGATGTACTTGGTCTTGTTGCACGGCCACGGCACGTCGCGCTGCCCGGGCGCCAGCGGCGCGCCGACCGAGTGCACGCACGGCACGAAGGCGCCGTCGGTACCGAGCACGTCGTAGACCGCGCGCCCCATGCGCGTCATGAGCTTCATGTTCACGACCACGTAGGGGCTGTCGGTGAGTTCGATCCCGATGTGGGCGATGTGCGAGCCCAGCGGCCCCATCGAGAACGGCACCACGTACATCGTGCGCCCGCGCATGCAGCCCGCAAACAGCCCCGGCGTGCCGTCGGCCTGGCCGTGCTGCAGTACCGCGCGCATCTGCGCCGGCTCGACCCAGTTGTTGGTCGGACCGGCGTCTTCCCGGGTCGGTGCGCAGATGAAGGTGCGATCCTCGACGCGCGCCACGTCGCCGGGGTCAGACCAGGCCAGGTAGGAATTCGGCCGCTTGACCGGGTCGAGCCGGCGCAGGGTGCCGGCGTCCACCAGCGACTGGCACAGCCGCTGGTACTCGTCCTCGGACCCGTCGCACCACACGACCTGCTCGGGCCGGGTCAGCGCGGCGATCTGCGCGACCCAATCGATCAAGGCCTTGTTCTGCACCCAGGACGGCGCGTCGAGTCGCAGCGCCGGTTCAGCACGTTCGTTCATCGAAAACTCCGGAGATAGGGAACCTGTCTTTTCGAAGCAAGCCCCGGCGCGCCGCCAACCGGCACCACCAGGTCATCACTTGGAAAAAACGGCTCATCCCGGGACCGAGAGGCTGGGAGCCCGTGACGACATGACTCACGGGCGCTTACCGGATGACGCAGACCCTCCTGTCTGGCACATCGCAACCAGGCGCGCACCGGCCCCGCCGCGCTGGAATGAACAGAGCCATCCATCTGGAGATGGCGCCCCCTGCATTCTATGAATCCGTGCTGCAACCCGTGCCACGTCGCGGACGAACTTCACGCGAAGCCTGCATTAATTCATGCATCGCATTTCTCGAAACAAGGCCCGCTCGCGGAGGGATCGGCGTGGCGGGTCCGAGCATGAGGGATAGGCTGGCAAGCCGCAGCGACGATGCCACGGGGAGCCGTCAGCGACTCAGGCCGCACGCGGCCTCAGGCCATGGAGACGGCGATGAACGCGAGCAGGAAGATCAGCACGCCACCGACCAGCGGCAACACCAGCGGGATCACCGGAACGACCTGCTCGACCGGATCGTCAGGGTTGCTCTCGTTCGGCGTGGTGCTGGCTGACATGGGCTTTCCTCGTGCGCGGTACGGGCTGGATCGGGACTGGGTCGCGCGATTCTATCGCCATCGTACCCTCCGGCCTGGACACGCCACGGCCGCGCACTGATGCGACCACTTTGGGCTCACACGCCACGACCGCGCCGGCTGCGCCGATACCGTGCCGGCTGCGCGGTCGTGACGGCATCAGCGGTACAACGGCAAGGCCGCGATCCGCTGCTCGATACGCGTGAGCATCTCCCGGTAGCGCGGCTCGCCCACGCCGCCGAAGCGACGCTGGAACTCGGCTTGCGAGAGGAACTCGGGCAAGTCCCGCGCCTCGGGCATCAGGTCGGACTCCTGCAGGCCGGCAGCGGCAAGGCGCGCGATGCGGGCCAGTCCGGCGCTGCCCGAGACCGCAAGTTCGCCGAATCGGGTGCCGGCACGGTCGGCTGCGATGTCGTTGAACGAAAAACCGCTGCCTGCACGCGCATCGTCCAGTTCCTTGTACAGGCCCACCACGTCCGACAGCGGGCTGCCCGCGGTCGCGGCCAGCGCCGCCGAAACGGTGAAGTGCTGCGCGAAGTCGGTACGCCCGGACAGGACGACCCGGTGCCGCTGTGCCTGGGGCCAGTCGCGCGCAGCCGGGACCAGTGCCGCCAGCCCCTTGCCATTGATGTAGAAGGCCAGCACCACCAATGCGGAGCGGCTCTCGGTGGCAGCCTCGCCATGGGCGGCGCGCTGCGCTGCGAACTCCATCATCGGTCCGAGCAGCTGCTCGAAGCGCAGCAGGCGCACCGCACCGGGCGCACCGGTCAATTGCACCAGCCGCTCCTGGTAGCTGCGCCAGCGTTGCTGCTCCTGCGGCCCGACCAGCACCGACTTGAGCTGCCCCGGCACGGCGTCGCTCCACTCGAAGATCACGCTCAGGAATCCGTTTCGTGCCTGCACCTGCTTGATGACGTCCGCGCTGGCGGCATAGTCCGGGTTCGCCTGCAGGCGCCGGAGCGCAAAGTCCAGCAGCCCGTTGCACAGGAACGCCGGCAGCGGCAGGCGCCCCAGGCGCAGTTGCTCGAATCGCGGCAGCCCGGCAGTCTCGCGCAAGGTCGCCTCCAGGTTGAGGAAGCGCCCCAGCGGGTTGGCCGGCAACGCGACGCTCGCGCGCACCGTGGCGCTGCCGTCCTGCAGCACGATCTGGCTGGCGCCGTGGAAGTAGCGATTGGCCAGGTAGTTGGCAGCCAGGTCCAGGTCCTCCTGCGACACCACGATGGTGCGCAACACCCCTGCGCGCATGCGCCGTGGATCGTTGCGCGCCAACAGCCAGAGCGCCCGCTCGATCGCAGCCGGCGTCAAGGCTGCCTGCCGCGTGAGCGCGGGCTGGTCGTCGACGACCAGCAGCACGGCGCCCGCCAGCAGCACGAACAGCGCGGCCAGCAGCGCCAGCAGCCAGCGAAACAGGCTGCGCATCAGGCCTGGACGCGTGCGCCGGGCGAACCCGGGCATGTCGTGCAGTTACAACGATCCATCACCACCCCCCCATGCCCACCGCGCGGCGCCCGCGCTCGCCCTCGACCGGCCCGCCGGCACGCGCCCGGCACTGCGGCGCAGCCCTCGCGGCGTTTCGTGCCTGCCATTGTCGGCCGTGGGCGCGACAGGATGAGCCGATTGGCGCCGCCGGGCGCGCTCGCCGGCGTCGCGAGGCAGCCACTGCCCGCATGGTTGCACCGGCTGGTGCAGTGTTTCGCACGAGACCCTTGTCATGGCCGGGTCTTCCCTCCATCGACGGTCTGCGTTATGGTCCACCTGACGCACGCAGGTGTTGGAGACCGCGATGGGCAAGCGTTTGTTGACCGATCAGTCGAACCGGATGATGTTGCCGTCCCCGGGGCTGGAGGGCGCCCCGGTACTCGACCTGATGTGTTCCCACTTCGTGCTGACCCTGGCCGCGCGCCGCGGATCGAGCTTCAACGTGCGGCGCGACCTCAACGGCGTGGTGGCCCTGGCCGGACGGCACCTGGTGTGGCCGCAGCCGGTGCTGTCGCGGGTGCGCGAATTCCTCGGCCGGCGCTGTGCGGGCAACGAGTACTGGCGCGGCCACGAGGCGCTGCGCGACGCCGAGTTCCTCGCGCGCTACGGCCTCTGGCGCGGGCCCTACGAGGAAGGCACGCTGTTCTTCTACCTCGACGAATACGCCAAGGACCAGCCCAAGGACCTGATCTCGCTGCTGTCGGTCACGGGCGAATGGCTCGCGCACCGGCTCAAGCAGCAGTCGACGCTGGTGGAGAAGAACATCGACGCGCTGGCCGGGCTGCTGCAGCTCAACAAGGCCGAGCGCGCCCTGCTGCTGTACGGCACGCTGGCGCGCTACCAGCGCGAACTGCGCAGCATCCTGGTCGAATTCAAGGTCAGCAACGCGCCCGAGGCCTACGCGGCGATCGCGGAACTGGCGCAGGTCAACGCGAGCGAGGTCGGCGAAGCGCTGCGCGCCGGCTCGCGGCTCGAACGCATCGGGCTGATCGAGAACCTGATCTCCGAGCACAACATCACCGACCTGGCCGACCTGATGAAGGTGAGCGAGCAGCTGCCGCCGGTGCTGATGCGCGAATACCGCGACCGCGCCGAGCTGATGGCGGTGTTCACGCGCCCATCGAG
>JBDHRZ010000009.1:0-20510 GCA_039807845.1 Rhodoferax sp. | reverse complement strand
CTTGCCGGTCTTTGCCAATTGAGCCGCGTTGGTTGCCACGTGCGATTACCCGTCGTCGTGCCGAATGCGGCTCAGGCCACGCTGCCGCCGGCCGCTTCGATGGCCGCCTTCGCGCCTGCAGTGGCTCCGACGCCGCTGAGCCTGACCGCCCTGGTGAGCGTGCCGGTCTTGATGACCTTGACCGTCCGGGCCAGTTCCGGCACCAGGCCGGCCGCCTTGAGCGCAAGCAGGTCGACTTCGGCCGCGCCCAGCTTCTCCAGCGCCGCCAGCGTGACCTCGGCGTTGAACTTCAGCAGCGCCGACTTGAAGCCGCGCTTGGGCAGGCGGCGCTGCATCGGCATCTGGCCGCCCTCGAAACCCACCTTGTGATACCCGCCCGCACGGGACTTCTGCCCCTTGTGGCCACGCCCGGCGGTCTTGCCCAGACCCGATCCGATGCCGCGGCCCACGCGACGCCTGGCGCGCCTGGCGCCGGCTGCCGGCTTGATGCCATTGAGTTCCATCATCATCCCCCGTCAGTTGGCCGCAACGCCGCCGGCGCCACAGTCCGTCCGTCTCACAGCACCTTGACCAGGTAGCTGATCTTGTTGATCATCCCGCGCACTTCCGGCGAATCCTTCAATTCACGCACGCCGTTGACCTTGCGCAGCCCCAGCCCGCGCAAGGTTGCGCGGTGCGACTCCTTGCAGCCGATCGGGCTGCGCACCAACTTGACCTTCACGGTCTGCTGTTCCATCGTCATGATCGCCCCCCTCAGGCAAACAGCTCTTCGATGCTCTTGCCACGCTTGGCGGCAACTTCCGCCGGCGTGGTCGACGCCGACAGGGCATCGAGCGTGGCGCGCACCATGTTGTATGGATTGGACGAGCCATGGCTCTTGGCCACCACATCGGTGATCCCGACCACCTCGAACACCGCGCGCATCGGGCCGCCGGCGATGATGCCGGTCCCCTTGGGCGCGGGCGACATCATCACGTTGGAGGCTCCGTGGTGTCCCGTGACCTGGTGCTGCAGGGTCCCGTTCTTCAACGAGACCTTGATCATGTTGCGGCGCGCTTCCTCCATCGCCTTCTGCACGGCCGAAGGAACCTCCTTGGACTTGCCCTTGCCCATGCCGACGCGGCCATCGCCGTCTCCGACCACGGTGAGCGCGGCAAAACCCAGGATCCGGCCGCCCTTGACCACCTTGGTGACGCGGTTGATCGCGATCATCTTCTCGCGCAGGCCGTCCTCGGGCCCCTCGGCCTTGCCCTGCATCTTCGCTTGTACTCGTGCCATGTCTGTTTCCGATCTGCTTAGAACTGCAAGCCGGCTTCACGCGCGGCATCGGCCAGCGCCTTGACGCGGCCATGGTAGGCATAGCCCGCACGGTCGAACGCGACCTTCTCGACACCGGCCGCCCTGGCCTTCTCGGCCACGCGTTTGCCGATCACCTGCGCGGCAGCGGCCGTAGCCCCCTTGCCCGAACCGCCCAGGGCGGCGCGCACTTCGGCCTCGACGGTCGAGGCGCTGGCCAGCACCTTGGCGCCGTCGCCGGAGATCACGCTGGCATAGATGTGCAGGTTGGTGCGGTTCACCGTGAGGCGGGCCATGCCCTGCATCGCGATGCGGATGCGGGTCTGGCGGGCCCTGCGAAGACGTTGCGCTTTCTTGGTCAACATGCTGCTGCCCCTTACTTCTTCTTGGTTTCCTTGATCTTCACGGTCTCGTCCGCATAACGGATTCCCTTGCCCTTGTAGGGCTCGGGCGGACGCACCGCACGAATCTCGGCGGCAATCTGCCCGACCCGCTGGCGATCGGCGCCCTTCACCACGATCTCGGTCGGCGTGGGCGTCGCCACGGCGATGCCTTCGGGCATGTCCAGGTTGACCGGGTGCGAGAAGCCGATCGTCAGGTTGAGCTTGGCACCTTGCGCCTGCGCCTTGAATCCGACCCCCACCAGGGTGAGCTTGCGCTCGAAGCCCTTGCTCACGCCGACCACCATGTTGTTCACCAACTGGCGCAGCGTGCCGGACATCGCATTCGCGTCGCGCGAGTCGTTGGCCGGCTCGAAGCTCAGCTTGCCGGCCGCGTTGCTCACCTTGACCAGCGGGTTCTGGGCGAGCCGCAGCGAGCCGCCGGCGCCCTTCACGCTGATCTGGTCGGCCTGGATGTTCACGTCGACACCGGCGGGAATCACCACCGACATTTTGGCAATACGGGACATTTCTCGTTCCTCCTCAGTGCCGCGCCATCAGGCGACGTAGCACAGCACTTCGCCGCCGATGCCGGTGGCGCGCGCCTTGCGGTCGGTCATCACGCCGGCCGGCGTCGTGACGATGGCAACACCCAGCCCGTTCTGCACCTGGGGCAGGGCCTCCTTGCCGCGGTACACGCGCAGGCCGGGGCGGCTCACGCGTTCGATGCGCTCGATCACCGGTCGGCCAGCGTAGTACTTCAGGGCAATTTCGAGTTCCGCCTTGCCGGCGTCGGACTTCACCGTGAAACCCTCGATATAGCCCTCGTCCTTCAGCACCTGCGCGATCGCCACCTTCACCTTGGAAGAGGGGACGCTCACGGTGGCCTTGGACACCAACTGTGCGTTGCGGATGCGGGTCAGCAGGTCCGCGATCGGATCACTCATGCTCATGTCGGTTCTCCTCGCGCTTACCAGCTGGCCTTGATGACGCCCGGGATTTCCCCGACCAGCGCCATCTCGCGCACCTTTGCGCGCGCCAGCCCGAAGTGCTGGAACGTGCCGCGCGGCCGCCCGGTGATGCCGCAGCGGTTGCGCTGGCGCGTCGCGTTCGCGTTGCGCGGCAGCTTCTGCAACGCCAGCCGCGCCACCGCGCGCTCGTCCTCGCTGCGCTTGGCGTCGGCGGCGACCGCCTTGAGTTCCGCGTGCTTCTTCGCGTACTTGGCAACCAGTCTGTCGCGCTTGAGTTCGCGCTCGATCAAAGCTTTCTTAGCCAAGGTTCACCTCAGTTCTTGAACGGGAAACGGAATTCGGCGAGCAGCGCCTTGCACTCTTCGTCCGACCTGGCCGTCGTGGTGATGCTGATGTTGAGACCGCGCAGGGCATCGACCTTGTCGTACTCGATCTCCGGGAAAATGATCTGTTCCTTGACGCCGATGTTGTAGTTGCCCCGGCCGTCGAACGCACGGCCCGAGATGCCGCGGAAGTCGCGCACCCGCGGCAGCGCGATGGTGACGAAACGGTCCAGGAACTCGTACATGCGCACACCGCGCAGCGTCACCATGCAGCCGATCGCCTGGCCCTCGCGGATCTTGAAGCCCGCGATGGCCTTCTTGGCCTTGGTGACGACGGGCTTCTGGCCGGCGATCTTGGTCAGATCGGCGACCGCGTTCTCCATCACCTTCTTGTCGGCGACCGCCTCGCCCACGCCCATGTTGAGCGTGATCTTGGTCAGTCGCGGGACCTGCATCGGCGACTTGTAGCCGAACCTGGCCATCAATTGCGGAGCGACCTTCTCGCGATAGTGTTGTTGCAGACGCGCCATGTTCATGCCACCTTGATTTCTTCGCCGCTGGATTTGTACACGCGTACGCGCTTGCCGTCGGCCAGCAGCTTGATGCCGACCCGGTCCGCCTTGCCGGTGGCCGCGTTGTAGATGGCCACGTTGGACTGATGGATCGGCATGACCTTCTCCACGATGCCGCCGGTGGTGCCCTTCATCGGGTTGGGCTTGGTGTGCTTCTTCACCAGGTTGATGCCTTCCACCAGGAGATGGGATTCGTCCTTGCGCTGCGACACCTTGCCGCGCTTGCCCTTGTCCCGCCCGGCGATGACGATGACCTCGTCGCCCTTGCGAATCTTGTTCATGGCTTGCTTGTCCTTACAGTACTTCGGGAGCCAGCGACACGATCTTCATGAACCGCTCGGTGCGCAGTTCGCGCGTCACCGGCCCGAAGATGCGCGTGCCGATGGGCTCGAGCTTGGCGTTGAGCAGCACGGCGGCATTGCCGTCGAATTTCACCAGCGACCCGTCGCCGCGGCGGATGCCCTTGGCGGTCCGCACCACGACGGCGTTGTAGATCTCGCCCTTCTTCACGCGCCCGCGCGGCGCCGCCTCCTTGATGCTCACCTTGATGATGTCGCCCACGCTGGCGTAGCGGCGCTTGGAGCCGCCGAGCACCTTGATGCACAGCACGGATTTGGCGCCGGTGTTGTCGGCGACGTCCAATCGGGATTCGGTCTGGATCATTTGAGTGTGTTCCCAACTTGTACCCGTTGCGCGCCCGACATCGGTGCCCGGCGCATACAGGTCAGTCTTGGTCCCGTAGTCGGCCGCCGCGAACCACTCGCGACGCCTCCTGTTGGGCAGATTCTCGTTCGCCCGGTAAAGGACGAAGCTCGCGATTATGCACGAGCAGGTTGCAGGCGTCAACGATCGTGGAAAGAATCGAGCAGATATTGGCGTGCCAGGCGCTGGAACGCCTCTTCCTGCGGGTCCTGGCCGGTCTCCTCGTGCAGGATCGCCGCCACACGCGGTCCCAGGGCGGCAGCGGCCCGGGCGTCCAGGAACAGCAGGCGCGATCGGCGCGCCAGCATGTCCTCGACGGTACGCGCGTATTCGCAGCGCGCCGCAAAGCGCACCATGGCTTCGGACAGCCCGGACGCGAGCCAGGCCTGCGCGCCGGGCAGGGATTGCAGCACGGTCTGCTCGTCACCGTAGCTGTGCGCGCCGGGCGGCTGGCTGATCGCGGTTGGCTTTGCGCCCGAGGGGCCCTGTGCCCCGACCAGCCGGAACTGCCGGGACGCGCCTGCGGCCCGTGCCGGGAGCAAGTTGCGGTCGAAGCACTGCTGCAGCACATCCTCGGCCATGGCACGGTAGGTCGTCCACTTGCCGCCGGTGACCGTGACCAGGCCGCTGCGGCTGACCAGCACCGTGTGCTCGCGGCTCAGGGCCTTGGTGTCGTCGCCGTCGTCGTCCTGCGGCTTCACCAGCGGGCGCAGACCGACCCAGACGCTGCGCACATCGGCGCGCGTGGGAGCCCTGCCAAGGTAGCGCGCGGCCTCCGACAGGATGAACGCCACCTCCTCGGCAAACGGTTCGGGCTCGAGCGCCAGGTCCGCGCGCGGCGTGTCGGTCGTGCCCAGGATGACCTTGCCCAGCCAGGGAACGGCAAACAGGACCCGCCCGTCGGCCGTCTTGGGAACCATGAGCGCGTTGTCGCCGGCCAGAAACTCGCGGTCCACCACCATGTGCACCCCCTGGCTGGGCGCCACCATCGGCCGGGTCGGCTTGCGGCCATCGCTCGGATGCGCCTGGCCGTCCTTTTCGCGCAGCGCATCGACCCACACGCCGGTGGCGTTGACGACGCAGGAGGCACGGATCGTCAGCGCCTGTCCGCTCTCGCCATCGGTGCAGCGCAGGCCCGCGACCTTGCCGCCCTCGCTGAGCAGGTCGTCGGCGCGGCAATAGTTGAGCAGCAAGGCGCCCTGGGCGGCCGCGCTGCGCGCCAGCGCGAGCGCCAGTCGGGCGTCGTTGAACTGCCCGTCCCAATACTGCACCCCGCCGCGCAGGCCCTGGGCGCGCGCGTTGGGCAGCAAGGCCAGCGTCTGGGCGCGGTCGAGAAAGCGGGTCGGGCCGAGCGCCGCACTGCCGGCCAGCAGGTCGTAGGCGGTCAGCCCGGCCCCGTAGAACGGGGTCTCCCACCACTGATAGGAGGGCATCACGAACGCCAGCGGCTGCGCCAGGTGCGGGGCGTTGTCGAGCAGGGTGCGGCGTTCGTGCAGGGCTTCGCGCACCAGCGCGATGTTGCCCTGCGCCAGGTAGCGCACACCGCCATGCACCAGCTTGGTCGCGCGCGACGAGGTGCCCTTGGCGAAATCGTGCGCCTCCACCAGCAGCACGGAGAAGCCGCGCAAGGCCGCATCGAGCGCCACGCCCAGCCCGGTCGCGCCACCACCGACGACGGCCAGGTCGAACCGGGGCGACTGCTGCAGGCGCGCGAGCAGTTCGCGCCGCACGGTGGGCAGCGGGCCGGTGGCAGCCTGGGCCGTCATTGCGCGGCCCAGCCCTTCGCGCGTTGCACCGCCTGGCGCCAGCGGCTGCGCTTGGCCGCGCGCGCATCGGCGCCCAGCGTCGGCTCGAAACGCCGGTCCACCGCCCACTGGTCGGCCAGTTCATCGGCCCCGGACCAGAATCCGGTCGCGAGCCCCGCCAGGTAGGCCGCGCCGAGTGCGGTCGTCTCCGTGACACGCGGACGCACCACCGGCACGCCCAGGAAATCGGCCTGCAACTGCATCAACAGGTCGTTGCGGCTGGCGCCGCCGTCGACGCGCAACTCGCGCAGCGCGATGCCGGAATCCGCCGCCATGGCGGCAAACACGTCGGCGCTTTGCAGCGCGATCGACTCCAGCGTGGCGCGCGCCAGGTGCGCACGCGTCGTGCCCCGGGTGATGCCGACCATGGCGCCGCGCGCGTGGCCGTCCCAGTCGGGCGTACCCAGCCCGGCAAAGGCCGGCACCAGGTACAGGTCCTGGGTGTCGGGCACCGAGCCGGCGAGCGCCTGCATCTCGTCGGCCGAGCGGATGATGCCCAACCCGTCGCGCAGCCACTGCACGGCCGCGCCGGCGACGAACACCGAACCCTCCAGCGCGTAGCAGGCCTGCGCCGGTTGAGCGCGCGCGCCCGGGCCGACCCAGGCCACGGTGGAGAGCAACTGGTTGCGGCTGGGGACCGCATGCCGGCCGGTATTGAGCAGCATGAAGCAGCCGGTGCCGTAGGTGTTCTTGGCCATGCCGGGTGAAAAGCATGCCTGGCCGAAGGTGGCGGCCTGCTGGTCACCGGCCGAACCGGCGATGCAGATCGGTCGGCCCAGCAGCGACGCGTCGGTCCACGCGAGTTCACCGCTGCAGGGCAACACCTCGGGCAGCACGGCGGCCGGGATGTCGAACAGCGCGAGCAGCTGCGCATCCCACTGCAGCGTGTGGATGTCGAACAGCATGGTGCGTGCGGCGTTGCTCGCGTCCGTCACGTGGCGGCGTCCGCCGCTGAGGTTCCAGATCAACCAGCTGTCGATGGTGCCGAACGCCAGCTCACCGCGCTCGGCACGCCGGCGCGCACCGGGCACATGGTCCAGCAGCCAGCGCAGCTTGGTCGCCGAGAAATAGGCGTCGAGCACCAGACCGGTCCTGCGCTGGATCAGCGGCAATCGGCCCTGGGCGCGCAGCGCGTCGCAGGCGGCCGCAGTGCGCCGGTCCTGCCAGACGATCGCCGGCGCCACCGGCACGCCGGTCTTCCGGTCCCACAACACCGTGGTCTCACGCTGGTTGGTGATCGCGATGGCATCCACCTCGGCGGCGCCGACGCCGGCCTGCTGCAACACCTTGCGCGCCATTGCAAGCTGGGTCTGCCAGATCTGCGTGGCATCGTGCTCCACCCAGCCCGGTTGCGGGAAAGACTGCGCAAATTCCTGCTGCGCCACTCCCGCGACCTGGCCGGCGCGGTCGAACAGGATGGCACGCGAGCTGGTCGTGCCCTGGTCCAGTGCAAGTATGGCTGCCATATGCCGGCCGATTATCTCCACAGTCGGCACGCCGACCTGCCCGGCCGCTGCGCGCCGGGACCCGCGGGACCCGATCCCGCTGCGGGCGCTGGAGGACGTGCCACGAGCCGTCCAGCGGCTCCCGCACCAGAAACGAGACGCGCAAGGCCCTGATGTGCGGATACGCAAATGTATTCCTGCGCCCGAACGCCTGGCGCCGCCAGGGGCCTGGAAGGCTCACGCGCAACGACAATGTGCAGCACTGCTCTAGACTCCCGCCCAGGCGCCGCGCGCCGTGCGCGAGCTTGCGCACCCCCACACGGCAAGACGCAACAGCTGCGCCGGCAACGGCCTGCCGTGCCGGGCGCGCGCGGACCCTGACACCCGACGAGGATTCCATGAACGAACAGATTGCATTCATCGGCGGCGGCAACATGGCCAGCGCGATCATCCAGGGCATGATCCGGCAGGGCAGCGCCTCGCCCGAAACCATCATGGTGGTCGAACCCTGGCCCGAGGCACGCGAGCGGCTGCGCAGCCAGTTCGGCGTGATCGCGCAGGCCGCGCCGGGGGCGTTCCTGGCGCGCGCCGGCACAGTGGTGTGGGCGGTCAAGCCGCAGTCGTTTCAGGAGGCGGCGCTGCCGGTCGGCCCACACACCGCAGGCGCGCTGCACCTGAGCGTGGCGGCCGGCATCCCGAGCCAGAGCATCGCGCGCTGGCTCGGCAACGAGCGCGTGGTGCGCGCCATGCCCAACACGCCGGCGCTGATCGGCAAAGGCATCACCGCCCTGTATGCCCGCGCCGGCATCGCCGACGCAGCCAGGCTCGGCGTCGAGCGCATCATCCGCAGCACCGGCGAACTGCTGTGGGTGGACAGCGAAGACCAGCTCGACGCGATCACCGCCCTGTCGGGCTCGGGCCCGGCCTACGTGTTCTTCTTCCTGGAAGCGATGACCGAAGCCGGCCTGCAGATGGGGCTGAGCCGCGCGCAGGCCCACCAGCTCGCGGTGGCAACCTTCGCCGGCGCCAGCGAACTGGCGCGCAATTCGGACGATCCGCCCGAACTGCTGCGCCAGCGCGTCACCTCCAAGGGTGGCACCACCCACGCCGCGATCACCGCCATGCAGGCCGCGCACGTGGACGCCGCGTTCCGCCAGGCGATGCTGGCGGCGCGCGACCGGGCCAGGGAGATGGCGCGCGAGTTCGGCCAGGGCTGACGAGCAAAGGCGTGCAGCGTCGCCCGCACGCCGGGCAGCGAGCCCGCACGCGCGCGGTGTCGCGCCCGGGCGGCTCTTACAGGCAAGGATTCACATGGCTGGCAGGCGCGCTCCTCAGCGCAGCGAATAGCTCGCGGCGATCCCGCAGAACAGGGCAAACCCGACCCAGTGATTGAGCCGGAAGGCCTTGAAACAGGGCGCGCGCTCGCGCGTACGGATGAGCCAGCCATGCCACAGCGCCTGCGCCGCCGCCGCCGCGACCCCGAGCAGGAACCAGGGCGAGCCGATGCGCGGCCACAGCAACGCGCTCCAGATGAGCAGGTACGCAACGTAGAAGGCCAGCACGGCCGCCACGTCGAAGCGCCCCAGCGTGATGGCCGAGGTCTTGATCGCCAGTCGCAGGTCGTCGTCGCGGTCGACCATGGCGTACTCGGTGTCGTAGGCCAGCACCCAGAACAGATTGCCCAGCAGCAGCAGCCAGGCCAGCGGTGGCACCGCCGCCTGCAGGCTGGCCAGATCGACGCGCTCGGCGCCGCGCACCGCCGCGAACGCCATCGGGATGCCGAAACTGAACGCCACCCCCAGCACCGCCTGCGGCATCGAGACGAAGCGCTTCGAATACGGATAGACGATGCTCACCGCCAACGCCGCAAAGGACAGCGCGACCGTCAGCCGGTTGGTCGTGAGCACCAGTGCAAAGGCCAGCAGCGCCAGCACGGCGCCCAGCCCCAGCGCTTCGGCACTGGAGAGCGCGCCGCGCGTGACCGGCCGCTGCGCGGTGCGCTTGACGTGGCGGTCGAACTCGCGGTCGGCCACGTCGTTGAGGCAGCAGCCCGCGCTGCGCATCAGCACGGTCCCGGCGAAGAACACCGCCAGCAGGTGCCAGCCCGGAAAGCCGCCGGCGGCAACCCACAGCGCGCTCAGCGTGGGCCAGAGCAGCAGCAACCAGCCCGCCGGGCGGTCCCAGCGGATCAGTTGCAGGTACAGGGCGAGGCGGGTGGGCTTGCCAGCGGTCATCATGCCCACCTCCGCAGCAGCGCCACCCGTGCGGCGCCGTGCCCACAAACGGGTCCACGATGACTTGCGGCTGGCGCTGCCGATCGGGGCCGCTCGCTCATGACAGGAGCGTCACGCCCGGCAAGGCGCAGGCGTAAATCGCGTTGCGCAAGGCGGCGATCGCCTCGTAGCGGGTGAAACTGCGCCGCCAGGCCAGCACCACGCGCCGGCTCGGCGGCCCAGCGCCCTGAGCGTCGGTGAGCGGCACATAGCGCACGAACCGGTCTTCCTCCTTGCGCCGGCCGCCCTTGCCCGCCAGCGCGCCAGTCGGCACGCCGAGCCGGGGCACCAGGGTGACCCCCATGCCGGCCGCCACCATGTGCTTGATGGTCTCGAGCGAGGAACCCTCGAAACTGCGCTGGATCCCTTCGGCCGTGCCGGAAAAGCGCGCAAACTCCGGGCAGACTTCGAGCACGTGGTCACGGAAGCAGTGGCCGGTACCGAGCAGCAGCATGGTCTCGTGCTTGAGTTGCTCGGCGCTGACCGATGGCAACCCGGCCAGCGCGTGTGTGCGCGGCAGGGCGGCGACGAAGGGTTCGTCGTACAGCGGCGCAATCGCCAGGCCCGCATCGGGAAACGGCTCGGCCAGGATCGCGCAGTCGAGTTCACCCATGCGCAGCAACTCGAGCAGCCGCACGGTGAAGTTCTCCTGCAGCATGAGCGGCATTTGCGGCGTGCGTTCGATCACCTCGCGCACCAGCGCCGGCAGCAGGTACGGCGCGATGGTGTAGATCACACCCAGGCGCAGCGGCCCGGCCAGCGGATCCTTGCCGCGGCGGGCGATCTCGCGGATCTGCCCGGCCTGCTCCAGCACGGTCTGCGCCTGGCGCACCACCTCCTGCCCCAGAGGGGTGACCGTCACCTCGTTGGCGCTGCGCTCGAACAGCTTGAGCTCGAGCTCCTCCTCGAGCTTCTTCACCGCCACCGACAGGGTCGGCTGCGACACGTGGCAGGCCTCGGCCGCCTTGCCGAAGTGCCGCTCGCGCGCCACCGCGACGATGTACTTGAGTTCGGTCAGGGTCATTGGGGGGGATTGTCGTATGGCGGGCCGGGGAGCGGACTGCCGGACAGCTACAAAGTGTCGGGGACAGAGCTCCGCACCGCTGCGCGGCGCTGCGGTCTGTCCCGCAAAGCTTCAGGGTTGTCGGGAACAGAGCTCCGCACCGCTGCGCGGTGCGGCGGTCCGTCCCCGAGGTTTCAGGCTTTCAGGAATTCCTCCCTGTCGCCGAGCCAGCGGGCGACGTGGCGGCGCGCCAGGTCGGGATATCGGTCGAGCAGCGCCGGGGCGGCGGCGCGCGCCCACTCCAGCAGCGGCCGGTCTTCGTTCAGGTCGGCAAAGCGCAGCAGCGGTGTGCCGGACTGGCGCTCGCCCAGGAATTCGCCGGGGCCGCGGATCTCCAGGTCGCGCCGCGCGATCTCGAAGCCGTCGGACGTCTCGACCATGGCGCGCAGACGCGCCCGCGCGCTCTCGCCCAGACGCGGCGCATCGCCGGTCGAGTACATCAACACGCAGGCCGAGGCCGCCGCACCGCGGCCGACCCGGCCGCGCAACTGGTGCAACTGCGACAGGCCGAAGCGCTCGGCGTGCTCGACCACCATCAGGGACGCGTTGGGCACATCCACCCCGACCTCGATCACCGTCGTGCTGACCAGCAGCCCCATGCCCCCGCCGACGAAGCGCTCCATGAGCGCCTTCTTCTGCGCCGCCGGCAGACGCGAGTGCAGCAGGCCGACCTCGACCGGGCCCGCCTCGCCCACGGCCAGCGCGGCGCGCAGCGCGGCGTGCGTCGCGGTCGCATTGGCCAGGTCCAGCGCCTCACTCTCCTCGATCAGCGGGCAGACCCAGTAGACCTGGCGGCCGAGCGCGAGTTGGTCGCGGATGCGTGCCACCACCTCGTCACGGCGCGACTCGTGCACCAGCTTGGTCACGATCGGGGTGCGCCCGGGCGGCAGGCTGTCGATCGTCGAGACGTCCAGGTCCGCGTAGTAGCCCATCGCCAGCGTGCGCGGGATCGGGGTGGCACTCATCATGAGCAGGTGCGGCTCCGCGCCGAACCCGGCAACGCGGGCTTGCGAATCTTTCGCACGATCCTGCACCATGTCCAGGTGCGGCTGCGCGCCGAAGCCGGCACGGACCTCCTCGGCGCGATCGGCGGTCGGCTCCGCACCCACGGGGCCGCTGGCAGAGTCGCTGACAGCATCGCTGATGGGACCACTGACGGGTGCGCGCATCTTCTCGCGCAAGGCCAGTCGCTGGGCCACGCCGAAGCGGTGCTGCTCGTCGATGATCGCCAGCGCGAGCCGATGGAACACCACCTTGTGCTGGATCACCGCCTGCGTGCCGACCACCAGCGCCGCCTCACCCGAGGCGATCAGCGCCAGCATCTCGCGCCGCTGCCTGGCGCCCTGCGTCCCGGTGAGCCAGGCCGTGGTGATGCCCAGCGGCTCGAGCCAGCCCACCAGCTTGCGAAAGTGCTGCTCGGCCAGGATCTCGGTCGGCGCCATCAGCGCGCACTGGCCGCCGCCATCGATGCAGATCGCCGCCGCCAGCGCGGCCACCACGGTCTTGCCCGAGCCGACATCGCCCTGCAGCAGGCGGTGCATCGGAACCGGCCGCGCCAGATCGGCGGCGATCTCGCGCGACACCCGGCGTTGCGCATCGGTGAGCCGAAACGGCACCGCCGCCAGCAGCCGGTCGCGCAGCGCGCCGGCGCGGGTCTGCAGGACCGGTGCGCGCAGGCGCTCGCGCAGGCGGCGCGACTGCAGTTGCGAGAGCTGCTGCGCCAGCAGTTCCTCCGCCTTCAGCCGTTGCCAGGCCGGATGGCTGTGGTCCTCCAGCGTGGCCAGCCGCACGTCCGGCGCGGGATGGTGCAGGAAGCGCAGCGCCTGCTGCAGGCTCCAGCACGGGCCGCTTGCGGTTTGCGGCAGCAGTTCCGCCGGCACGGTGTCCGCCAGGTCGGCGCGTGCGAGTGCGCCGGCGATGGCTTTGCGCAGGTACGCCTGCGGCAACTGCGCGCTGGCCGGATAGACCGGCGTCAGCGCATCCGGCAGCGGCCCGCCGGCGGCCGACACCACCGGATGCACCATGGTCCAGCCCAGGAAGCCGCCCTGCAACTCGCCGCGCAGCCGCACCGTGTTGCCGACCGCGAGCAGCTTCTGCAAGGACGGGTAGAAATTGAAGAAGCGCAGCGTGCAGACCTGGGTGCCATCGTGCACCACCACCAGCAGTTGGCGGCGCGGGTGCAGGCGCACCTCGCTGGATGCCACCGTCGCCTCGATCTGCACCGTGCTTGCCTCGCGCGCCTGCGCCAGCGACGTGAGCCGGGTCTCGTCTTCGTAGCGCAGCGGCAGGTGCAAGACCAAGTCGCTGTCGCGCCGCAGCCCGAGCTTGTCCAGCGCGCGCGCCATCGGCGACTTCGCGCCCGGTTTGGCTGCGGGCTTGCCCTGGAGGGCGGCTTTGGCGGCGGCAGGCGCAGGCATGGGACAATTCTGCCCTCTCCCGCATCCTCCCTCGTCATTTCCTGGCACGGGCCGGTCAAGCCCGCGAGCACATGCATCCTGCTTCTGCCGACGGTGCGCCACGCACCTGGCGGCTGTCCGATTTCGATTTCGAACTGCCCTCCGAACTGATCGCGCAACAGCCGGCCGCGCAACGCAGCGCGGCGCGCCTGCTCGACGGCCGTGGCGCCACGGCAGTGGACCGCGTGTTCAGCGAACTGCCGGGGCTGCTGGCTGCAGGCGACCTGCTCGT
Organism: Rhodoferax sp.; assembly: GCA_039807845.1. Lineage (GTDB taxonomy): Bacteria > Pseudomonadota > Gammaproteobacteria > Burkholderiales > Burkholderiaceae_C > CAISIP01. Next base: position 6,992 of record JBDHRZ010000009.1, on the reverse strand, counting down.
GCTCAACGACACCCGGGTGCTGAAGGCGCGCCTGTTCGGCAGCAAACCCAGCGGCGGCAGGGTCGAGCTGCTGGTCGAGCGGGTGTTGCCGGGCAACGAGGTGGCAGCGCACATGCGCGTGAGCAAGAAGCCCGCGCTGGGCAGCACGCTGACGCTCGACGCGCGCGCCGGCAGCGCCGGGCCGCTGCACGCCACGCTGCGCGGACGCTGGCCGGACGCAGACGGCGACCTGTTTCGCTTCGCGCTGTCCAACGCTGCGGGCGACGACCCCTACACGCTGATGGAACGCCACGGCCACGTGCCCCTGCCGCCCTACATCACGCATGCCGACTCGGCGCAGGACGCGGCGCGCTACCAGACCGTGTTCGCGCGCAACCCCGGCGCGGTGGCCGCACCGACGGCGGCGCTGCACTTCGACGAGGGCCTGCTGGCACAACTGGCGCAGCGTGGCATCGCGCATACCTTCGTCACGCTGCACGTGGGAGCCGGCACCTTCCAGCCGGTCAAGACAGAAGACCTGGCCGCGCACCGCATGCACAGCGAGTGGTACGACGTGCCGCAGGCCACGCAGGCGGCCATCGCCGATTGCCGCGCCCGTGGCGGGCGCATCGTGGCCGTCGGCACCACCAGCGTGCGCACGCTCGAGAGCTGGGCCGCCAACGGCCGCGCCAGCGGCGAGACCGACATCTTCATCACGCCCGGTTTCCGGTTTCGTCTGGTGGACCTGCTCGTGACCAATTTCCACCTGCCGCGCTCGACGCTGATGATGCTGGTGAGCGCCTTCGCCGGCCACCGGCACATCCGCGCGCTGTACCGCCACGCGATCGAGCAGCGCTACCGCTTCTTCAGCTACGGCGACGCGATGCTGCTCGCGCGCCATGCCGAATCCGGCCCGCAAGACCCTGCGCCGCAGGACTCGTCAGCCGGCATGCCTACCGACACGAACCCCGGCGCGGGCACGATTCATGTCTTCACAGGCTCTGAGCCGACGAAGCACAGGCCCTGAACCGACATGCTGCAATTCGAACTCCTGGCCACCGACGCCGCGCGCGAGGACTACCCCGGCAGCCACGCCCGGCGCGGCCGCCTGCACCTGAACCACGGCGTCGTGCAGACCCCGATCTTCATGCCGGTGGGCACCTACGGCACCGTGAAAGGCGTGACGCCGCAGAGCCTGCGCGAGATGGACGCGCAGATCATCCTGGGCAACACCTTCCACCTGTGGCTGCGGCCCGGTCTGGACGTGCTGCGCGCGTTCGGCGGGCTGCACGCGTTCGAGCAGTGGGAGCGGCCGATCCTGACCGACTCCGGCGGCTTCCAGGTCTGGTCGCTCGGGCAAATGCGCAGCATCGGCGAGCAGGGCGTGCACTTCTCCTCGCCGGTCAACGGCGACAAGCTGTTCCTCTCGCCGGAGGTCTCGATGCAGATCCAGACCGTGCTGGACTCCGACATCGTGATGCAGCTCGACGAGTGCACGCCCTACACCTCGGTGGAGCCGCAGACCCGGGGCGAACGCACCACCGAGGCGCAGGCGCGCGCCTCGATGGAGCTGAGCCTGCGCTGGGCGGTGCGCTGCCAGGCCGAGTTCGCGCGCCTGGAAAACCGCAACGCGCTGTTCGGCATCGTGCAGGGCGGGATGTTCGAGCACCTGCGCCAGGAGTCGCTGGAGCGCCTGGTCGCACTCGACTTTCCCGGCTATGCCGTGGGCGGCGTGAGCGTGGGCGAGCCGAAGGAGGACATGCTGCGCATCATGGCGCACACGCCGCACCGGCTGCCGGCGCACAAGCCGCGCTACCTGATGGGCGTGGGCACGCCCGAGGACCTGGTCGAGGGCGTGGCGCAGGGCGTGGACATGTTCGACTGCGTGATGCCCACGCGCAACGCGCGCAACGCCAGCCTGTTCACGCGCTACGGCGACCTCAAGTTGCGCAACGCGCGCCACAAGCTCGACCCGCAGCCGATCGACACCAGCTGCACCTGCACGGCCTGCGCCGGTACAGCCGGCGTGCCGTGGGAGCAGGGCGGCCGCAGCGGCTTCTCGCGTGCCTACCTGCACCATCTGGAGCGCTGCGGCGAAATGCTCGCGCCGATGCTCGCGAGCATCCACAACCTGCACTACTACCTGAACCTGATGCGCGAGATCCGCCAGGCGCTGGAGGCGGGGACCTTCGGCGCGCTGCGCCGGCAGTTCCGCAGCGATCGCGCGCGCGGGGTGTAGCGGGGCCCCACCGAGCCGCGGCCAGGACCGCGCCCGTCAGCCGTGCGCCGCGGTGCGTGCGACATCCCTCCAGCCCACGCCGCGCAGGACCGGAGGAACCGCGTGCGCCTGCGACGGGCGCTGCCGGGGTGCACGCGGGCCATGCGGCGCGGGTCGCCACGCGGCGCGCGTATGCGGCGCCGCGTGCCCGGACAGCGCCAGCGCCAGCCGGGTGACCATGCGGTGGCTGTTGAACGAGGACGGCCACGCCAGCATGGCCCACACGCCCGCGATGCACAGGGCCGGCACCAGCATGGTGAACAGTGCGGGGGTGTCCGCTCGGACCAGCGGCACGCCGTGGTGGCGCAGCGTCCCGCCGGTCACGCCCAGGCCGAGCAGCCAGGCGGCGCACACTTCGGACCAGCTGTGCGCCCCCACCAGCACGCGCGATACACCGACCAGCAGCGCCAGCGCAAGGCCCAGCATGAAGGCACTACGGGCCGCCAGACGCGATCGGGCCGACGCCAGCACGACCAGGGTCAAGGGGTAGACCGCGGCGGACATCATGGCGTGGCCGGAAACACCGGTGAAGTCCAGGCTCGCCCAGCCGATGCCCCAGCCGATGAAGGCCAGCTTGCTGGCCAGCGTGAGCACGATCGCCAGCAGCAGCAGCGCGATCCAGCGGCGAGCCAGGGGCCACGCGCGATCCCGCACGATCAGCACCAGGGCCGCGAACGCGGCCACGCACAGCACGAGCTGCAGCTCGCCCAGGCGTGTCAGCTGATGCCAGAAGGGTTGCAACACACGGCGCTGCAAGGCATCGCCGAGGTCGAACCCCGGCTGCGCCTTGCGCCTGGATGGGGGCCTCTGATGGACCGCATGCGGGCGAGATTCATGGCATCACGCGCCCTCAGGGCCCGCAGCAATCCGGCAGATAGGTGGTGGCAAACCACACCAGCCAGCCGCAAAAGGCGATCGCCAGCAGGCAGACCAGCAGCAGGCGGCCAAAGCGCGGCTTGCGTTCAGGCTCCGTGTCCATGGTGTTCTCGTCCCGAAAAAAATCGCTGCCCGCGCTGCGCCGGGGCGATGGTACGCGTTTCAGCCAGACCGAGCTGCCGTGCCCGGAATCTCCGCGGAGCGCAACTGGCGCGGCCCGGCAGTCACGCCAGGCCGCGGGCCTTACGTCAGATCCGCCGGCTCCATCAGGCCAAGTATCGGGTACCGCCGCCAGCCAGGCTCGTGGTGGCGCCGGCCGTGCGCGAACACGAAATCGAGCACCGCCTTCTGGTCCGACAGCAAGTGCGGGTGCTTGGCCTTCCATCGTTCGAACTGCGCGCGCAGCTGCGGCTCCTGCTCCAGCATCTCGAACGCGGTGTCCTCGAACAGGTAGTCCGAATAGTGCTCCTTCTGCTCCAGCACGCTGTTGAAGAAGCCCCAGCGAAACAGGCTGTCGTGCGCCTGCGGCTCGAGCGTCTCGACCGCATAGCGGGCCCGGGGCTGATCGAGCGCCACGATCCAGTCGCCGGCGCGCGCGCGGTGCTGGCAGGTGTGGCTGTCCAGCCGGACCTCATCGTGGAACATCCGTCCTTCGTACGGATGGGGCCGCGACTGCACCGAGACGATCCGATGGGCGCGCACGGTCAGCTCGCGGTCTGCACCCAGGCGGTGCAGATGTAGTCCGTTCCACTGCAGGCGGGCGACCACCTCCGGCCAGGCCTGCGGCACCAGGTAGGCGCGCGGGACCTCCACCACCAGGGCCTCGATGCAACGCTCGTAGCAGGCGATCTCGTGGTCCCAGGGCTGCTCGCGGTCGTAATACAGACGATCGTAGTTGCCCAGCCGGCTGGGCCGAACCATCGCCTTGTAGCCCTGGAAGCGCCGCATCACCGGTTGCGCCATGTCGAGTTGCCACTGCACCGGCCATTGCCTGCGCTGCAGCGACGCACGGCGCGCCTGCGCACGCAAGGTCTGGATCTGCGGCGCGTGCGCGACCGTGAACGCCAGCACGCTCTCGACCAGCGCGCGCATCGCGGCGTAACGCTCGGCGAACGGCTTGAGCATGTGCGACTCGGGCATGAAGCCGATCGTGTGGTGCAGCGCCGCGTACCCGGTGGAAAAGCGCGGCACGTCCAGCATGTGCGCGATGCCGTCCTCCGGACTGCGCCTGACCGGGTGGACGTAGGGGCTGGTGGGCCAGCCGCGCTGCTGCATGTCGGCATACAGCGCAGGCAGCATGGTGTCGCGCAGGAACGCGCCGAGGCCGGCACCGAGCTTGTCCGACTGGGTGTGGATCAGCGTCATCGTGTAGCCGTAATCCGCTCCATTGGACGTGTGGGTGTCGACCATCACGTCCGGATCCCAGTCGGTGAAAAAGCGGTTGAACGCCTGCGCCGCCAGGCTGTCGCACTTGACGAAGTCGCGGTTCAGGTCGAGGTGGCGGCCGTTGCCGCGAAAGCCGAACGACTCCGGCCCGAGCTGGTTGACGCGCGAGGCGCTGTTGCGATCCAGACAGCCGTCGACGTTGTACACCGGGATGAACAGGAACACCGCGCTGCCCAGGCTGGCCAGGCGCCGGGGCTGGGTGCAGAAATCGCGCACCAGCGCCATGCAACTGTCGATGCCTTCGGGCTCCCCCGGATGGATGCCGTTGTTGTTGAAGAACACGCAGCGCCCGGCCGCCTGGATCGCCGCGCGATCGAGCACCCCGTCGGCGCTCACGACGCCCGCATGCATGGGGATGCCGTTGTCCGAGACGCCGATCTGGAACAGCCGCAGCACGCGCGGGAACTCCGCTGCCAGGCGCTCATAGAAGGCGATGCACTCGGCCCAGGTCGCGGTCTGGTTCCCGTTCCCGCGCTCGTAGGGTGTGAGGGTGGTCTGCGTGTTCATGCCTGCGCTGCCTGACGGTGGGAGAAGCTGTTCGCCAGCAGTTCGCGCGTGTAGGGGTGCGTGACCTGGCCGGAGAAGATCTGTGCGGCCGGCAGGGTCTCGACGATCGCACCCTGCTGCATCACCGCGACCCGGCTGCACATGTGCGCGATGACGCCCAGGTCGTGGCTGACGAACAGGAACGTGGTGCCGAGATCACGCCGCACGTCCATCAGCAGGTTGAGCACCTCGGCCTGGATCGAGGCATCGAGCGAGGAGGTGGGCTCGTCCAGCAGCAGGATCTCGGGCTCGAGCACCAGCGCACGGGCGATCGCGACGCGCTGGCGCTGGCCGCCGCTGAGCTGGTGCGGGAAGCGAAAGCGAAAGCTGCGCCCCAGGCCGACCCGGTCGAGTGCGGACAGCGCGCGCTCCTCGACGCGATCGAACCCGTGCACGCGCATGGCTTCGGTCAGGCTGCGGTCGATGGTGTGGCGCGGATGCAGCGAGCCGAACGGATCCTGGAAGATCATCTGCACCTGCAGCCGGTAGGCCGCCGGCGGCGGTTGGCGCGCCGCGCGCTCCTGGCCCAGCACCGTCACGCTGCCGCGCCAGTCGCCGTCGAGCCCGGCGAGCATGCGCAGGATCGTCGACTTGCCGCAGCCCGAGCCGCCCACCAGCCCGAAGGTCTCGCCCTTGAAGACCTCGAACGACACGCCGCGCACCGCCTGGTGGCGCCTGGCGCCCTGGCCGTAGAACACCTCCAGCTGGCGGCATTGGAGGGCGACATCGCGCGGATCGCTCATGACCGTATCATCCCCGCGCCAGCGCGCGATCCACCCGTGCGCGATCGATGGTCGCGAGCTTCTCGCCATTGTGCGCACCGGTCGGCAGGCAGTTGAGCAGGCCCTGCGTGTACGGATGCGTGGAGCGGTAGAGATCCTTCGCGGCGCAGCTGTCGACCACGGTGCCGCGGTACATCACCAGCACACGGTCGCAGAAGTTGACCACCATGCCCAGATCGTGGCTGATCATGAGCATGCCCATGCCACGCTGGCGCACCTGGGCGTCCATCATCGCGAGCACCTGGCCGCGCACCATGACGTCCAGCGCCGAGGTCGGTTCGTCGGCGATGATCAATCCGGGCTCGCCCATCATCATGGCGGCGATCATGACGCGCTGACCGATACCGCCCGACAACTGGTGCGGGTAGGAAGCATAAATGCGTTCGGGGTCATCCACGCCCACGGCCTGCAGCATGTCGAGCGCGCGCTGGCGCGCCGCGCGCTGCCCGAACAAGCCATGCAACAAGCCCGCCTCCGCGATCTGCCTGCCCACGCGCAACACCGGGTTGAGCGAGAACTTCGGATCCTGCAGGATCATGGCGATGCGCCGGCCCCGGATCGCACGCCAGCCCGCGGCCGACTGGCGCCGGAGGTCCAGGCCATCGAAGGACAGTTGGTCCACCCGCACCGAGCCGGGCGCGCGCACCAGCCCCAGGATGGCGCGCGCCAGGGTCGACTTGCCCGAACCCGATTCCCCCACGATGCCCACACGCTCGGAACCCATGTGCAGCGCGACCGACTTCACCACGTCCACCGGGCCGGCGGGCGTGGGATAGGTGACCGTCAGGCCCTCGACGTGCAGTTCAGCCATTGCGCGGGTCCAGCACGTCACGCAGGCCGTCGCCCACCAGGTTGAACGCCAGGCTGCCCAGCAGGATCGCCACGCCCGGCACGGCTGCCACCCACCACTGATCGAAGATGAACTGGCGACCAGCCGCGATCATGGCGCCCCACTCGGCCATCGGCGGCTGGGCCCCCAGGCCCAGGAAGCCCAGGCCGGCCGCGGTCAGGATGATCCCGGCCATGTCGAGGGTGACACGGATCACCGTCGAGGGCAGGCAGATCGGCAGCAGATGGCCGAACAC
>JBDHRZ010000008.1:0-20567 GCA_039807845.1 Rhodoferax sp. | reverse complement strand
GAGGGAATGATGTTCGCCAGGATGCCGCTCCCGCCGCGCCATTCCTTGTGCGAGCGCCCGTCGACCGTGCGCTGCGTCGCGGTGGCCGCGTGCACGGTGGTCATCAGGCCGCGCTTGATGCCCCAGTTGTCGTGCAGCACCTTGGCCACCGGCGCCAGGCAGTTGGTGGTGCAGGAGGCGTTGGAGATGATCGCCTGGCCCTTGTAGGTCTCGTGGTTCACGCCGAACACGAACATCGGCGTGTCGTCCTTGCTCGGCGCGGACATGATCACCTTGCGCGCGCCCGCGTCGATGTGCTTCTGCGCGCTCTCCTTGGTCAGGAACAGGCCGGTGGACTCGATCACGACGTCCGCCCCGACCTCGCCCCACTTGAGCTCTGCCGGGTCCTTCACCGCGGTGAGCCGGATCCTGCGGCCGTTCACCACCAGCGTGCTGCCCTCCACCGAGACCTCGCCCTTGAAGCGGCCGTGCACCGAGTCGTACGTCAGCATGTAGGCGAGGTAGTCGGGTTCGAGCAGGTCGTTGATGCCGACCACCTCGATGTCCTTGAAGTTCTGCACCGCGGCACGGAACACCATGCGCCCGATGCGGCCAAAACCGTTGATGCCAATCCTGATAGCCATTTGCCTGCTCCTTGCGTTGGTTGATACTCTGATCGGCCGGTGCGCGGCCCGAGATCCGTGATCACATGGGTCGTGACTGCGGCCGATGCGCCACAGGCGCCGAGCCTGTGATCGTGTGAACTCAGGCTCGGCGCCCGGCCAGGACCTGTTGCACGGTATCGGCCACGTTCTGCGCCGTGAAGCCGAAGTGCGCCAGCAGCGCGCCGGCCGGTGCCGACTCGCCGAAGCGGTCGATGCCCACCACGGCCGCGCAGCCGTATTTCCACCAGCCGTCGGTGGCACCCATCTCGACCGCGATGCGCGGCAGCCGGGCGGGCAGCACCGCGGTCTTGTAGGCGTCCGGCTGGCGATCGAAGGTGGTCGTGCTCGGCATGGAGACGACGCGCACGGCGATTCGGCGCGCGGCCAGCAGCTGCTGCGCATCGAGCGCCAGTTGCACCTCCGAGCCGGTGGCGATGATCACCGCCTGTGCCTTCCTGCGCAGTCCGACCTCGCCGGGCTCGGCCAGCACGTAGGCGCCCTTGTTGATCGCATCGAGCCCGGCGGCGTCCGGGGCCTGCGCGCAGTGGCCCTTGGGCGCGTAGCGGATGTTCTGCCGGCTGAGCAGCAAGGCCGTCGGGCGCGCCGTGTTCTGCAGTGCGACGGCCCACGCCACCGCGGTCTCGGCGGTGTCGCCCGGACGCCAGACGTCCAGGTTCGGGATCAGGCGCAGCGAGGCGGCGTGCTCGATCGGCTGGTGCGTCGGGCCGTCCTCGCCCACGCCGATGCTGTCGTGCGTGAACACGTAGACCACGCGCAGCTTCATCAGCGCCGCCATGCGCAGCGCGTTGCGGCAGTAGTCGCTGAAGGTGAGGAAGGTGCCGCCATACGGGATGTGCCCGCCGTGCAGCGCGAGGCCACTCATCACCGCGGCCATGCCGAACTCGCGCACGCCGTAGTGCACATAGCGGCCCACGCCCAGCACGCCTTGCCCATCGGGCATCCTGGCCACCGCACCATTGCTGTCGAAACGAAGGTTGGCGGTACTTGCGGTGTTGGTCAGGTTGGAGCCGGTGAGGTCGGCCGAGCCGCCGAGCAGTTCCGGCATTGCCGCCGTATACGACTCCAGCGCCAGTTGCGAGGCCTTGCGGCTGGCCACCGTCTGCGCCTTCTGGTCGGCGTCGATGACGATGTCGACCACCGTCTGCGCGAAGCTGCGCGGCAGTTCGCCCCGCATGCGTCGTGCAAACTCCGCGGCCAGTTCCGGGTGCGCAGCCTGGTAGGCGGCAAAGCGCGCGTTCCACTCGGTCTCGCTGCGCTCGCCGGCAGCCCGGGCGTCCCAGGCCGCATAGATGTCTGGCGGCACCACGAAGGGCGGCTCGCTCCAGCCCAGCGCCTGGCGAGTCAGGGCGATTTCCTCGGCGCCCAGCGGCTCGCCGTGCGCCTTCGCGGTGTTGGCGCGGTTCGGGCTGCCCTGGCCGATGTGCGTGCGGCACATGATCAGCGTCGGGCGCTCGGCCTGGCTGCGCGCCTGCGCGATCGCGTCGGAGACCACCGCAACGTCGTGGCCGTCGATCGGACCGATCACGTTCCAGCCATAGGCGACGAAGCGCAACGCGGTGTTGTCGGCGAACCAGGGTGCGACCGGACCATCGATGGAGATCCCGTTGTCGTCATAGAGCGCGACCAGCTTGCCGAGTTTCCAGGCGCCGGCCAGCGCCGCGGCCTCGTGGCTCACGCCTTCCATCATGCAGCCGTCGCCCATGAACACATAGGTGTGGTGGTCGACGACCGCGTGCCCGTCGCGGTTGAACTCGGCGGCCAGGCGCTTTTCCGCCAGCGCCATGCCCACCGCGTTGGCGAACCCCTGGCCGAGCGGCCCGGTGGTGGTCTCCACGCCCGGCGTGATGCCGTGCTCGGGGTGGCCGGGCGTCTTGCTGTGCAACTGGCGAAAACGCTCGAGTTCCTCCATCGGCACGGCGTAGCCGGTCAGGTGCAGCAAGGCATACAGCAGCATCGAGGCGTGCCCGTTGGAGAGCACGAAGCGGTCGCGGTCGAACCACTGCGGGTTGCCCGGGTTGTACTTGAGGTGGCCAGCCGGCAGACCGCCGGTTGACGCCGGTGCCCACAAGGCCACCGCCATCTCCGCCATGCCCATCGGCGCCCCGGGATGCCCGGAATTGGCACGTTGCACGGCATCCATTGCCAGCGCGCGGATTGCATTGGCCATTGCGTGGGGAGTTGTCATGACGGGCGTGTCGGTGGAAAGGGCCGGCTCCGGACGGGCGGCAACCGCGCATTTTATCGTCGGCACAGCATGCGTCCGGGTATGCGACATTGCGCATGAGGCTCACATCACCGATGCGAGCATGCACCAGCCATCGACATCGACCGGTCGCGCACTGAACCCCGCGGTTTCCCGCTACCCATGACCCGGGCGCCGGATTGGCCAACTCGTGCACGCCTGCGGCACATTCGCAGCGGCAGCGCGCACCGCCAGGGCGCCATGGCAGGCTACATTGCACCCATGCGCTCCAACCAACCCCACCGTGGCGATCGCTGCGACGCGATGATCCTGGCTGCCGGCCGGGGCGAGCGCATGCGCCCGCTCACCGACGACTGCCCCAAACCCCTGCTCGCGGTGCGCGGCAAACCCCTGATGCAATGGCCGATCGAGGCGCTGGCGCGCGCCGGCGTGCGCGACATCCTGGTCAACACCGACTGGCTCGGCATGCAGATCGAGCGCCACTTCTGCGACCCGTCGGTGCGCCGCGCCATCGACGCGCAGGCACGCCTCGCCGGCGCATCGACCACGACGCCGGTGCAACTGCGGTTCTCGCACGAAGGACGCGATTTCGGCGCCGCCCTGGAGACCGCCGGCGGCATCGCGCGCGCCTTGCCGCAGCTCGCCGATCCGTTCTGGCTGGTCGCGGGCGACGTGTTCATGCCCACATTCACCTTCAGCAACCGCGAGCGCACGGCACTCCTGGCCGACGATATGCTCGCCATGATCTGGCTGGTGCCCAATCCGCCGCACCACCCGCAGGGCGACTTCGCCGTGTCCGCGCAGGGCCGGGCGCGCAACGACGGCCCGCTGTGCCACACCTACAGCGGCATCGGTCTGTTGCGCCACGCGCTGTTCGCGCCGCCCTACTGCGCCATCGCGCCCGGCAATCCGCAAGGCGTGCGCGCCAAGCTCGCGCCGCTGCTGCGGCTGGCCGCACAGCAGGACCGGCTGGGCGCGGCGCTATACACTGGCCCCTGGACCGACGTCGGCACGCCCGCGCGCCTGGCCGCACTGCAGACGACCGGCAACCCCCCGACACACCTGCATTCGCCATGACCAGACCACCGTATGCCAGCCGCCGCGCCACCCTTGCGAGCCAGCTCGGCAGCAAGGGCATCGCCATCGTTCCGACCGCGCCCGAGCGCGCGCGCAACCGCGACAGCGACTTCCCGTACCGGCACGACAGCTATTTCCACTACCTGAGCGGTTTCACCGAACCCCGGGCGTGGCTGGTGCTCACGGGCGAGGGCCGCAGCACGCTGTTCTGCCAGGCCAAGGACCTGGAGCGCGAAATCTGGGACGGCTACCGGCTGGGCCCGGCCGAGGCGCCCGAGCACCTGGGCGTAGACGAGGCATTCCCGGTGGGCGAGCTCGACGCACGTCTGCCCGGACTGCTCGACGGCCGGGACGTGGTGTGGTATCCGTTTGCCACCCACGCCGGGCTGGAGACCCGCATCGACGGCTGGCTGTCGAGCCTGCGCGCGCGCGTGCGCTTCGGCGCGCTGTGCCCGGACCAACAGCGCGACCTGTGCACCCTGCTCGACGAGATGCGGCTCGTGAAGGACGCAAGCGAGCAGGACACCATGCGCCGCGCCGCGCGCATCAGCGCCGGCGCCCACGTACGCGCCATGCAGTCGTGCGCGCGCATGCTGCGCGCCGGCGAGGACCTGCGCGAATACCACCTGGAGGCGGAACTGCTGCACGAGTTTCGCCGCCATGGCTCGCAATACCCGGCCTACGGTTCGATCGTCGCCGCCGGCGCCAACGCCTGCGTGCTGCATTACCGGGCCGATACCGCGCCGATCCGTGATGGGGAACTGGTGCTGATCGACGCGGGCTGCGAACTCGACGGCTACGCCAGCGACATCACGCGCACCTTTCCGGCCAGCGGCCGCTTCACCGGTGCGCAGCGCGCGCTCTACGAACTGGTGCTGGCGAGCCAGCAGGCCGCCGTGCAGGCGACGCGCGCCGGTGCACGCTTCACCGAGCCGCACGACGCCAGTGTCAGGGTACTGGCGCAGGGCATGCTCGACCTCGGGCTGCTGGACGCCGACAAGGTCGGCACGCTGGACGACGTGATCGAGAAACGCAGCTATTTCCAGTTCTACATGCACCGCACCGGGCACTGGATAGGGATGGACGTGCACGACTGCGGCAGCTACCTGGAACCCGGCGAACGCGGCCAGGCCAGCACGCGCAAGGACGCACTCAGCGGGGAGACCATCGTGGACCGCCCGGCGCGCATCCTGCAGCCGGGCATGGTGCTGACGATCGAACCGGGCATCTACGTGCGCCCGGCGCCAGGGGTGCCCGAGCGCTTCCATCACATCGGCATCCGGATCGAGGACGACGCGATCGTCGGCGCCGATGGCTGCGAACTGATCACGCGCGGCGTGCCGGTGGAGCCGGGACAGATCGAAGCCCTGATGCGCGGCTGAGCACGACACGCTCCGCCCGAGCTGCCATGCCCGTTCAGACGCACCGCCTCGCCCCGGCCATCCTGGCCGCCTTGCTCGTCCTGCCCGGCGCCGCGCACGCGGATGACGAGTTCACGTACACGGTGCAGGCCGGCGACCACCCCTGGAACATCGCGCAGCGCTACCTCAAGGACAGCGCGATCGCGCTGCAGCTGAGCCGGTGGAACCGGATCGCCAACGATCGCCGGATTGCGCCGGGCACGGTACTGCGCATCCCGGCACAGTGGCTCAAGCTGGAATCGACCGAGGTGCGCGTGCTGAGCGCCAGCGGCCAGGCGACGATCGTGACGGGCGGCGACACGGCACGTCCGGTTCGCAACGGCGAAGCGCTGCACGGCGGCGCGGTGGTGCGCACCGGCGCGCAGTCCAGCGCCATGCTGGCGTTCGACGACGGCTCGCGCGTGCTGGTGCGCCAGGCCTCCGAACTGCGCCTGGTGCAATCGGACCGACGCGCGCTCGACGGCGGGTTCATCGTCCAGCTCGAACTGGTGCGCGGGGCGTTGCAGAACGCGGTCACGCCGCGCACGCAGGGCCCGCGGACGCGGTTCGAGATCCGGACCCCGGCGGCGGTGGCGGCGGTGCGTGGCACCGAGTTCCGCCTGCATACCGATGCCGGCACGACCTGGACCGAGGTACTGCATGGCAGCGTGGAACTTGCCAGCACCTCGGGCGCTGTCCAGGCGCAAGCCGGGTTTGGCAGCCTCGCCAGGACGGCCGAAGCGCCCGAGCCGACCCGCCCGTTGCTGCCGGCACCGACGCTGAACGACCTGCCACAGCGCATCGAGCGGCTGCCGATCGACTGGCCGCTGGGGCCGGTGGCCGGAGCCGTCGCGTATCGCACGGAACTCGCACCCGACACACGCTTCGACACGGTGCTGTCGGACGAGATCAACACCCTGGCCCGCACCCGGGTGCTCGACATCGCCGATGGCAACTACCTGCTGCGCGTGCGGGCGATCGATTCCGAGGGCCTCGAAGGGCTGGCGGCCGAACGCCAGGTCGTGGTCCATGCGCGGCCACAGGCGCCTGCGCTGGTCAGTCCGATCCCGGATGCGCGCACCACCGAGACACAGCCGGTGTTCCGCTGGACCGCGCCCGACCCGGGCTGGAACTACCAACTCGAAGTGCGCAAGGCCGACGCGCCCGATACAGCGGCGCTGCAGGCGCGCGCGACCCGCACCGCCAATGGCACGACCCTGGCCTCCGCGCTGGTGCCAGGCGAGTACCTGTGGCGCGTGGCGTCGGTCATGCCCGCGACCGGGCGCCAGGGGCCCTGGGGCGACGCGCAGCGCTTCAGCGTGCTGCCGGTGGCGCCCGAGCAGGTCGCGGTGCAGCACGAACCGGAGCAGGTCACGGTCCGCTGGCCGGCCGTGCCATTCGCAAGCGGCTACGACGTCCAACTGACGCAGGACGGCACGTTCCTGCAACCGCTGGCATCGCACCACGCCGGCGCCGCGCAGCAGCAATTCGGTGCGCTGGCACCGGGCAGCTACCAGTTGCGGCTGCGCTCGGTCCGCCAGGACGGGGTCGCCGGCCCCTGGGGTCCGGTGCAGGATTTAGAGGTTCCTGCGCCGCCACCACCCGAGCCGAAACCGCAGCCGGACTGGAAGCCGCTGCTGATCCTGCTGCCCGCACTGATCCTGCTGGGCCTATGACGCGCGATCCACCGACGCTACCCCCGCTGCTGCCCGGACCAGTCCGCCGAAGCTCGCGCGCCGCCCGCCTGGCACCGTGCGCACTGGCCCTGCTGGTCGCCTGCCTGCTGCTATGGCTGCGTCCGACCACGGTCGAACGGCTGGACCTGATCTCGTATGACCTGATGGCACCCAGGCACGACGTCGGCGCCAATGCTGCCGCAGTGCTCGCGATCGACGAGGAAAGCCTGGCGGCGATCGGCCGCTGGCCCTGGCCGAGGACCGTATTCGCCGGATTGCTGGACCAGTTGCGCGAGGCAGGCGTGCCCACGGTGGTGCTGGACATCCTGTTCACGGAGCCCGACCGATCCGATGCACAGGCGGATGCCCGGCTGGCCGAGGCCATCGCGCGGCACGGCGGCGTCGTCCTGCCGGTGGCGCCGGCGCTGGATGCCAGCGGCAGCATGGTCGAGGCGCTGCCATTGCCGGCCTTGCGCGCGGCGGCGGCGCGCCTCGGGCACGTGGACGCCGAAATCGATCCGGACGGGCAGGTGCGCTGCATCTTCCTGCAGGGGGGTATCGGCAGCGCGCGCCTTCCCGCGCTGGCATGGGCGGCGCTGCAGCAATCGGCCCCCAAGGGCACGCCCGCGTCGCTGCCCGGCCTGGTCGCGGGGCCGCAACGATCCCCAACCGTGGGAGCGTCCGCCTGGCAGCGCGAGCACGAGGTGATGCTGCCCCGCATGGAGCTGCCATCCACCGTCAGCGTGGCGCAGGTCCTGCAATCGCGTGCGGCGCGCAACGCGCTGCGCGGACGCGTGGTGTTCATCGGCGTCACGGCCTCCGGACTGGGTGGCGAGTTGGCCACGCCGCTCGCCGCGGAGCACGCGAACCTGGCAGCGGTGCAGTTGCATGCACAGGCCTTCGAGGCGCTGCGCGGGGGCTACCAGATCACGCCGGCGGGGTTCGGCACGGGCGCGCTGTACACCCTGGCACTGCTGTTGCCGGTCGCCTGCTGGCCCCGGCAGGCCCGGCTGCCGCGCGACACCTGGATCCTGGCCCAGGGAATGCTGCCGCTGCTGCTCAGCAGCGCCGCACTGCAGCTGTTGCAGCTCTGGATCGCGCCCTTCGCCACCGTGCTGGCACTGGCGGCGGCGACCGTGCTGTGGCTGCTGCTGCAACTGCGCGACGGCCGGCGCCGCGTGCTGCGCACGCGCCAGCACGCGCTCGCCACGCTCGAAGCGATCGGCGACGGCGTCATCACCGTGAATACGCGCGCGATCGTGCGCTATGCCAACCCGGTGGCGCTGCGCCAGCTCGACCACCGGCCGCTGATCGGCCAGCCGCTCGCGCAGGCGGTGCAACTGCACGACGGGGGCATGGCCCTGCTCGATGCCGCGCTCGCCGAATGCCTGCAGCAGGCGCACCAGGTGCAGTTGTCGCAGCTGCTGCGCCATGCGGACCCGCATCGACCCGAGCAAGCCCTGCAGGCCAGCGTCAACCCGCTGCGCGATGCCACCGGCCGGCTCGAAGGCGCCGTGATCGTCCTGTCGGACGTGACCGACGCCGTCGCCAGCGCCGGCCGGCTGCGCCACGCGGCCACGCACGACGGCCTGACCGGCCTGCCCAACCGGATCCTGCTGCAGGAGCGCCTGACACTGGCGCTGGCACGGGCGCAGCGGCAGGGCAGTTCGGTCGGCATCCTGTTCCTGGACCTGGACCGCTTCAAGCGCATCAACGACAGCCTCGGGCACAGCCATGGCGACGAGGTGCTGCGCGTCACGGCGCAGCGGCTGGCGGCGATCTGCCGCAGCACGGACTTCGTGGTGCGCTGGGGCGGCGACGAATTCGTAGTGGTGATGGAAGACGTCACCAGCCGGGAGGCCGTGGCGGCGGCGGCCGGCAAGCTGGTGACGGCGCTCGGCGAGGACATCGAGGTCAAGGGCGTGCGGCTGGCCAGCTCGTGCAGCGTGGGGATTGCCCTCGCACCGCACGACGGCACCGAAATCGACGACCTGCTCGCGAAGGCCGACACCGCGATGTACCGCGCCAAGTCGCACCCCGATGCCGGGTTCCGGTTCTACTCGTCCGAGCTCTCGGTCTGGACGCGCGAGCGGCTCGTGCTCGAGGTCGAGCTGCGCCAGGCGCTGCGCGATGACCGGTTCGAACTGCACTACCAGCCGCAGTACGAACTCGGCGACAGCCACCGGCTGGTCGGATTCGAGGCCTTGCTGCGCTGGTGGCGCGATCCGCAGACGCTGGTGGCTCCGGGGGAATTCATCGCCGTGGCGGAGGAGTCCGGCCTGATCGTCGATATCGGTGCCTGGGTCGTGCATCGCGTGGCGCGCGACATCGCGCGCTGGGTGGGCGAAGGCCATCAGGCGCTTCCCGTCGCGGTGAACGTTTCCGCACGCCAGTGCGTGAACCGTCACATCGTCGAAGTGGTGCGCGCAGCGCTGCACGAGACGGGCATCGATCCTGCCTTGCTGAAGCTCGAGATCACCGAGACCACCGCCATGAGCGACCCGGCCCGGGTGGCCGAGCTGCTGCGCGAGATCAAGGCGCTCGGGGTGTGCATCGCGGTGGACGATTTCGGCACCGGGTACTCCTCACTGGCCTACCTGAAACGCTTTCCGATCGACGAGCTCAAGATCGACCGCTCCTTCATCCAGGACCTGGCTGTCGACGCCGACGATGCGGCCATCGTGCGCGCCACGATCGCACTGGCGCACGAGCTGGGCATCGGGGTGATCGCGGAAGGCGTGGAGAGCACGCAGCAAAGCGCGATCCTGCTGGCGCAGTCGTGCGACCGCGTGCAGGGCTATCTCTATGGGCGGCCGCAGCCGCTCGCGCAGGTCACGCCCCTGCTTGCGTCGCGGGTCGCACAGGACGAGAGCCTGTGAAGCGCCGGTCGGGCGCCTGGCCCGACCTACAATGCCACGCCGCGCCCGCACGCGCACGATGCTGCGTCGCATCGGCCGCCTGCGGCCACCGGCGACTGGAGGTTCGAGATGCCCGAGAACGATCGCTCTGCCGACGAACTGCGCGCGCAGTTGCGCAAATCGGCGCTGGCCTACCACGAGTTTCCCAAGCCCGGCAAGATCGCCGTCACGGCCACCAAGCAGCTGCTCAACCAGCGCGACCTCGCGCTCGCCTACTCGCCCGGGGTCGCGGCAGCGTGCGAGGAAATCGTCGCCGATCCGAACAACGCATTCCGCTACACCAGCCGCGGCAACCTGGTGGCGGTGGTGACCAACGGCACTGCCGTACTCGGCCTGGGGGACATCGGCCCGCTGGCGGCCAAGCCCGTGATGGAGGGCAAGGCGGTCCTGTTCAAGAAATTCGCCGGCATCGACGTGTTCGACATCGAAATCGACGAGAAACAGGACATGGACCGGCTGGTGGACATCATCGCCGCGCTCGAGCCGACGTTTGGCGGCGTGAACCTGGAAGACATCAAGGCGCCGGGCTGCTTCTACGTGGAACGCAAGCTGCGCGAACGCATGAAGATCCCGGTATTCCACGATGACCAGCACGGAACCGCCATCGTCGTCGGCGCGGCCCTGCTCAACGGCCTGCAACTGCTGGGCAAGGACCTGGGCGCGATCAAACTGGTGGCCTCGGGAGCCGGCGCAGCGGCACTGGCCTGCCTGAACCTGCTGCGCAAGCTGGGCCTGCCACGCGAGAACATCTTCGTCACCGACCTGGCCGGCGTGGTGTTCGAGGGCCGCACCGAGCTGATGGACGACGACAAGGCCGTGTTCGCGCAACGGACCGCGGCGCGTACCCTGGCCGAAGTGATCGAGGGCGCCGACGTGTTCCTCGGCCTGTCCGCGGGCGGAGTGCTCAAACCCGACATGGTGCGCCGCATGGCCGCCCAGCCGCTGATCTTCGCGCTGGCCAACCCGCACCCCGAGATCACCCCCGAGGAGGTGCGCGCGGTGCGCGACGACGCCATCATGGCCACCGGCCGCAGCGACTATCCCAACCAGGTCAACAACGTCCTGTGCTTTCCCTACATCTTTCGCGGCGCGCTCGATGCGGGAGCCTCCACCATCACCGACGCGATGGAGATTGCCGCGGTGCGGGCGATCGCGAACCTGGCCCGGGCCGAGCAGAGCGAGGTGGTGGCTGCGGCGTATGCCGGACAGAAGCTGTCGTTCGGCCCGGAATACCTGATCCCCAAGCCGTTCGATCCGCGCCTGATGACGATGATCGCGCCGGCCGTCGCTCAGGCCGCGGCGGACAGCGGGGTTGCGCTGCGTCCGATCGCGGACCTGCAGGCCTACCGGGACCGGCTGCAGAGTTTCGTCTACGCGTCCGGGCACACGATGCGCCCGATCTTCTCGGCCGCCAAGCGTGGCACGCGCAAGCGCATCGCCTATTGCGAGGGGGAAGAGGAGCGCATCCTGCGCGCGTGCCAGATCGTGGTCGACGAAGGGCTGGCCCGCCCGACCCTGATCGGCCGCCCGGCCGTGATCGCGCGGCGCATCGCGACGTTCGGCCTGCGCCTGCGCGAGGAACTCGACTACGACGTGGTGAACGTCGAGCACGACGCGCGTTACCGCGATTTCTGGCAGACCTACCACCGCATGACCGAGCGCCTGGGCGTGACGCAGCAGATGGCCAAGATCGAAATGCGTCGACGGCTCACGCTGATCGGCTCCATGCTGCTGCACAAGGGCGACGTCGACGGCATGCTCTGCGGCACCTGGGGCACCCCGACGATGCACCTGCACCACATCGACCAGGTGATCGGCAAGCGTCCGCGCGGCAGTGCGCGCACCGCCCAGGACGTGCCGATCTACGCCTGCATGAACGGCCTGATGCTGCCCGATCGGCTCATCTTCCTGGTGGACACCCACGTCAATGCCGATCCGACGCCCGAGGAATTGTGCGAAATGACGGTGCTGGCCGCGGAGGAAATGCTGCGGTTCGGGCTGCAACCCAAGGTCGCGCTGCTGTCGCACTCCAACTTCGGCAGCAGCAACCTGCCCAGCGCGGTCAAGATGCGCCGCACGCTGGCGGTGCTGCGCGAACAGGCGCCGTGGCTGGAGGTGGACGGCGAGATGCACGGCGACGTAGCGCTCGACGGCGCGGCGCGCGCACGCCTGATGCCCAACAGCACGCTGGCCGGGGACGCCAATCTGTTGGTGCTGCCCAACATCGACGCCGCCAACATCGCGTACAACCTGCTCAAGACCGCCGCCGGCGGGAACATCGCCATCGGCCCGATCCTGCTCGGCGCGGCCCGACCGGTGCACGTACTGACGGCCAGCACGACGGTACGGCGCATCGTCAACATGACCGCGCTGACGGTCACCGATGCCAACGAGAATCGGTGACACACAGGCGGAGAGCATGCGCTGACTTTCCAAGTTTTGTCGCAGCGCAGCAAATGCCCATTTTTTGGGCAAGCGCTTGCAATTCGCGGTGGATTGCGCGACACTACGCGCCGATTGACTTAGGGGTAAACCCGCGGTTTTGGAGCGTGATTACATGGTGGGGATCAGAGGAGTCAGGTTAGCGCTTACTAGCTTGATTCTCGCTGCGTCGACCACTGCGGCTCTTGTCGAGGCAAGAACGCCGCTCGTCACGCCCGATCCCACAGCAACGATTTCCATTGCCGAACTGCCGGCCCAGGGCGCGCAGACGTACGCGCAGATCACCCGGGGCGGGCCGTTTCCGTTCGAAAAGGACGGCGTCGTGTTCGGCAATCGGGAGCGGCTGCTGCCGATCCGCAACCGGGGCTACTACCGCGAGTACACGGTCGCCACGCCTGGCCTGGGCCATCGTGGCACGCGCAGGATTGTTTGTGGTGGCAAGCCGAGGGAACCCGACGCCTGCTACTACACGGCCGATCACTATGCGAGTTTTCGCAGGATCGTGCCCTAGCTTTTTTTTGGAACTGCCATGTCTTACATCGAGAATGAAGCGAGAGGCGATACGCCCACGCGTCCTGAGCCCGAGGCACTGCTTCGCGGCGTGCGCAGCAACATCGTGCAGTCGATCCGGGCGTTCCGGGTCCAGGACCTGCAGGACGCCGCGCGCAACCTGGGCCACCACTTCCTGTACGCCAACCTGGCGAATGCACAGTCCAAGCAGGAAGTGCTGGACATGATCGGCCAGCAGTTCACGCTGCCGGCGCACGTCGGCAAGAATTTCGATGCCCTGTACGACAGCATGACCGACCCGGTGCACAAGTCCGGACCGCAACCGGGCTTCATCGCCGTGCTGGAGCACATTCCTGCGCATGCGAAATTCGACAAGGAGGCACGCGAGCAGTTGCTCGACATCTTCCGCGATGCCGCCGACTACTGGAGTGACCGCAAGGTCCCGTTCCGCTGCTTCTATTCTTTTCTGTAGCCCGTTCCGCACAAACCAGCCAAGCGGAACGGGCGAACGAGGCAAAAGGGGAAGCCCAGGCCGGCCAGGCGCTGGCCGGGATTCACCTGACCACCGAAACCGGCGAGAAGATGCCGACCGACAAATTGTTGGACGTCTCGCCGCTGGCGCTGCGCATGAGCAGTCCGTTCAACGCCGAATACTGGCTCGCGAGCGCGTAGGCCCGGCAGCCGACAGGCGGCCGGCCGCGCTGCCGCTACCTCACACGCATCCAGGGCGCACCGTATTCCCGCCGGGTCGCGCGAGCAATCTGGGTCTGCTGCTCATGTGTCACACCTGTGCCGCCAGCGCGACGTATTCCTGCACCGGCACTTCCTGCGCCCGGCGCTGCAGGTCGAAAGCGCCAGCAAACGCGCGCGCGTCGAGCCAGCGCCCCAGTGTGTGGCGCAGCAGCTTGCGCCGCTGGCTGAACGCAACCTGCACGATGCTGCCCAGCAGTGCCACATCGACCGCCGGCGCATCGCTGCGCGTGCGCATGCGCACCACGGCGCTGTCGACCCGCGGCGGCGGCGCAAAGCTCTGCGGCGGCACGTGCAACACGTCTTCCATCGCATAGCGCCACTGCATCATCACGCTCAAGCGCCCGAACGCGGCACTGTCGGGCGCCGCCACCATGCGGTCGACGACCTCCCGCTGCAGCATGAAGTGCTGATCCTCGACCACCGCGACATGCTCCAGCAGGTGGAACAGGATCGGCGTGGAGATGTTGTAGGGCAGGTTGCCCACCACCCGCAGGCGCGCGGCGCGGTCGCGCACAGCGACGCCGCTGCCCGGTGCGCCGAGGCTGGCCGCGAGTTGCGAGAAATCGACCGCCAGCACGTCGGCCTGCAGCACCGTCAGCCCGGGCCGGTCGCGCAGACGCGTGGCCAGGTCGCGGTCGAGTTCGATCACCGCCAGTTCGCCGGTCCGCTCGAGCAGCGGCTGCGTCAATGCGCCCAGACCCGGGCCGATCTCCACCACACGCTGGCCGGGCTGCGGATCGATCGCGCGCACGATGGCATCGATGATCCCCTGGTCGACCAGGAAGTGTTGGCCGAAGCGCTTGCGCGGCATGTGCGCCGCCAGACCGGCATCGCGCGGCGGTCGCGTCGCAAGTCTGGCCGGCGAACCCTTGCTGGTGCGCGCCATGGAAACGATCAGCTCGGAGGTTCGCGCAGGTCGACGTAAGCACGGGCGCGCAACTCCTGGCTCCAGGTCTCGTACGCCTGGTCGCCCTTTTGCTCGCGCAGCAGCGCACGCACGGCCTCGCGCTGTTCGCGCACGCTCAGTGGCACGGACCGCCGCCCGGTGACGCGGATCAGGTGCACGCCGAAGCGCGACACCAGCGGCGGCCCGATCTCGCCAGGAGCCAGGGCCTCCAGCGCGGCCTCGAATTCGGGCACGAAGCGTCCCGGGGACGACCAGCCGAGATCACCCCCCTGCGCCGCACTGCCGTCCTGCGAATACTGCCGGGCCAGGTCCTCGAAACTCGCTTGGCCGGATTCGATCTGGCGGCGCAAGTCTTCCAGCTTCGCGACCGCCTGCGTTTCGCTCAGGGCCGCCGAAGGCCGCAACAGGATGTGGCTGGCCCGGGTCTGCTCGACCGAGGTCACGGGCGCACCGGAGAGCCGCCGGTCGATCAGCAGCAACACGTGCAGGCCGGCACCCGAACGCACCGTGGTCATGGCACCGGGCTCCAGTGTGCGCACGGCGTCGACGAACAACTGGGGATACCGGTCCAGCGGCCGCATGCCGAACTTGCCACCGACATCGGCATCCGGCGCCTTGGACAGGCTGCGCGCGAGCGCGGAGAAATCCTCTCCCGCACGCACACGGGCCATGATCCGATCGGCTTCCGTCTGCGCCGCGGCGACCTGCTCGGCACTCGCCCCTTCGGGCAGCGGCAGCAGGATGTGCGCGATGTTGACTTCGGCCAGCTTCTGGTTCGCGTTGCCCTGGTGCTCCTGCAGGTACTGATCGATGTCGCGTTCGGACACGCGCACCCGCTGCTCCACCTCGCGCTCGCGCACGCGCGAGAGCAGCAACTGCTCGCGCAGGGTGTTGCGGAACTGGTCGCGCGAAATGCCTTCGGCCTGCAGCCGCCGGTACATTTCCGCGCGATCGAGCTGGTTCTGACGCGCCACCGTCTGCTCGGCCTCGTCGAGAGCATGGTCGTCGACCTTCATGCCCACTTCACGCGCGTACTGGATCTGGATGCGGTCGTTGATGAGCCGCTCGAGTGCCTGCTCGGCCAGCACGGCCGGCGTGGGCACCGGTTGTTGCTGTTGGGCCAGTTGCTGCGCGATGCGCTGCATCTCCTGGCGCACCTGCTGATTCGTGACCGGCTCGCTGTTGACGATGGCGACGATGTAGTCCGAGGCACGCTGCGCACTGCCCGGCGCGCCGGCGTCGCTGCCTGCGGTGGCCGGGAAACGGATGCCTTGCGCCTGTGCGGCGAGCACGCAGCACCCCAGCAGGCTCGTCCAGATGATGCGTAACAGGCGAGGTGTCGTCATGGTCAATCGTATTGGCTGAAGCGGCTCGGGCTGGTCGTGGTCTCGCGCAGGAACTGGTAGCGCGGGATGCTGCGCTTGAGCGTATCCAGCGGGTTGGAGCCCAGGCGCGAGAAGCCGACGAACTCCAGCTGGAACAGTATCCGGTTGCTCGCGGTCGTGGTCCCCGTCTGCAGTCGATCGAACACCACGCGGCCCAGCCAGCAACCCCCGTCGTACTCCAGGCCGAACACCGAATCGACCAGCTTGCCGTCGCGCAGGCTGAAGTTCATGCGGCCCACCGTATACCAACGGCCTTCCCCCTGGCCGCGGCCGGCACCGAGGTCCTGCCCGCGGTCTCCCCACAGGTCGTTGATCGGCCACTGCCAGGCCAGGTCCAGTTGCTCGCTCGAGCCCCGCTGCAGCCGGTAGGCGGCACTGATCACCCGATAGTTGCCCGGGCTGTAGCGCCCGCCCACGGTCGAGCGCACCGAGCGCCTGGTGTCGGGGTCGAACTGCACCGTCGAATCGAACGACCAGCGCGGATCCAGGTTGAGCGAAGCGCCCACCAGCACATCGCTGAAGCCCTTGGCCACCGGGATGCCGCCGGGCAGCGTCACGCGCTGCTGCTGGAACCGCAACCGCTGGGCAAGGCCGAAGCGCGCGGCTTCGGCGCCGGAGTCGGGATCGAGCAGGCGCGTCGACACACCGACGGTCAGCAGCTTGCTGTCCGAGATGCGGTCGTTGCCGACGAATGCGTTGTCGGTGTAGATGGTGGCGAAATTGAAGTCGTTCACGCCACTGTCGTAATTCGGCAGGGCGCTCTGGTCACGATACGGCGTGTACACGAAGTAGGCGCGCGGCTCGAGCGTCTGGCGAAAGGCCCGCCCGAAGAACGAGGTATCGCGCTCGAACACCAGCCCGCCGTCGAGGCTGAACGTGGGCAGCACCCGGCTGGCGGAGGTCTTGCCGTTGGTGAGCGCCGCGTCGAACTGGTAGTTGGTCGCGTGCAGGCGCAGCCTGGGCGTGATGAATCCGGCCGGCCATACCCAGGGCCGCGACAGCTCGGCCTGCGAGAACACGCGCCGGGCATTGGGCTGGCCGGTCAACGAACGATCCGACTCGAACCGTGTCGCATCGGCATCGAGCGCCAGATCGAATCCGCTCAGGTTCAGCCGGGCGTAGCGCAGCGTCAGTTGCGGCAAGCGGTCGTAGGGCGGCGTGATCGGCGAGGCCGCGTCCTGCAGCGTCTGCCACTTGAGCACGCGCAGGCTCGACGACAGGTTGCCGCTGGACCACGACAGGTTCAGGTCATCAGGCAGCAGCCGTTGCATCAGGCCCGGGCTGACGCGTGTGAAATCACGCCAGTAGTTGTCGTCGCTGACCCGGTTCAACGACAGGCTCACGCCCAAGGTGCCGATCGCCTGCAGGCCGGTCTCGAGCGCGCCGCCGTGCGTCAGCGAGTAGCCCCAGCGGTTCGTCCCGCGCAACTGGTCGGCCGGCATGAAGTTGCCCTTGAATGCCCCTTGGTACTTCGACTCCAGGTAGCGGAACTCGGCACCGAGATCGACGCCGCGCTTGCTCATCACCGACGGGGTGAAGGTGGCGTCGCGGTTGGGGGCGATGTTCCAGTAATACGGCAGCGTGACCTCGACGCCGTTGACGTTGTCGATGCCGAAGGTCGGCGGCAGCACACCGGACTTGCGGCGATTGCTCAACGGAAACGTGAACGCCGGCACCGGCAGGATCGGCAGGCCCTTGAAGCTGAGCACGGCCGACTGCGCCTGGCCGATGTCCTCCTCGTTGTCGATGCTGATGCTGGCGGCGCGGATGATCCAGTCCGGCATCCAGTTCGGGCCCGGGCGGCGCTGGCAGGTGGTGTAGCTGGCGTTGCGTATCAGCGTGCGCTTTTCGTCGATGAAGTCGACGCGCTCGGCTTCCCCGTGGCCCTGATTCTTCAGCAGCTGGTAGCGCGGGTTGCGAAAGAAGCCCTCGAACGACTCGACCTTGAGCTGCACCTCCGGGCCCTCGAACACGTCACCGGCCCGGTTGACGCGCACGTTGCCGCGCGCGCTCGCCAGGTCGTCGGGCTCGTAATACTCCACACGGTCGGCGCGGATCACCAGATCGCCGCGTCGCAGTTCGGCAGCGCCATCGATGACGGCCTCCAGGTCGGTGCGCGAGGACATGCGCTCGCCCGAGACGAACGTGGTCTGTCCGTCCCGGTCCGCGCGCGGAATGACGTCACGCAGGATAAGGCTGCTCTTGAGCTGCAACTGCGGCGCGCTCACCTGCACCTGTGCACGCCCGGGCGTGACGGCCAGCAGGCCGGCCGCCGCCATCGATGCCGCGACCACGCCGTGCACCCGACGCCGAGCAAGACCAACGGTCGCGGCTTCGGTGACAAACGACAATCGGCGCATGGAGGATCAGGTGGGGTCGGACAACGCAGCAGACGGCGCGTGCAGGCGCGTTCCCGCGGACAGGTGCTCGGTAGAATGGATTATCCATGAGTGATCCCCAGCCTTCGGGTGGCCCGCACGCCGATGCACCCGGACCCGACCCGCGGCCCGGCGTGCGCTGGAGCGACCCGCAGCGCCAACTCGCCTTCGAGCACTGGCTCGCGCGCATCGGCCCGGCGCAGGGGCTGGACGCGAGTCGGCTGGAGCCGGCCTCGACCGATGCCAGTTTCCGCCGCTACCTGCGCATCGACAGCCGCATGGGCAGTCGCATCATCATGGATGCGCCGCCCGACAAGGAGAACAGTGCCGCCTTCGTGCGCGTGGCAGGCCTGATGGCGCAGGCTGGCCTGCGCGTGCCCCAGGTGCTGGACTGGGATCAGGCGCACGGTTTCCTGTTGCTCAGCGACCTCGGTCGGCGCACCATGCTGCAGGGCATCGACGCCAGCAAGTCGCTGGCCAACCTGCCCGAGTACCTGCAGGCCGTCGATGCGCTGGTGGCCTGGCAACTGGCGTCGCGGCCCGACATGCTGCCGCCCTACGACGAAGCCCTGCTGCGGCGCGAACTCGGGCTGTTTCCCCAGTGGTACCTGCAACGGCATCGCGGCATCGAGCCCGACGCGGCGATGCAGCAGACCCTGGAGCAATGTTTCGCGTTGCTGGTGCGCGAAAACCTGTCCTGGCCCAGTGTGTACGTGCACCGGGACTTCATGCCGCGCAACCTGATGCTGCCGGAGCCGGGCACCCCGGCGGCGCCGCACCCGGCCGGGGTGCTGGGCGTGCTCGACTTCCAGGACGCGGTGTTCGGACCGATCACGTACGACATCGCCAGCCTGATGCGTGACGCGTTCCTGAGCTGGGACGAGGAGTTCGTGCTCGACGTGACGGTCCGCTACTGGGAGCGCGCACGCGCCGCCGGGCTGCCGGTGGGCGCCGACTTCGGCGCGTTCTACCGTGGCGTCGAATGGATGGGTCTGCAGCGCCACCTCAAGGTGGCCGGCATCTTCGCACGCCTGAGCCTGCGCGATGGCAAGCCGCAGTATCTGGCCGACACGCCGCGCTTCATCGCCTACATCCGCGCGACCGCGGCGCGCTATGCTGAACTCAAGCCCCTGTTGCGGCTGGTCAACCAGGTCGAAGGGACCGAGGAGCGCAGCGGGTTCGCCTACGGCCGCATGTAGCGCGGCTGGCGCAGACACGCTTCGATGGCCATGCCGGGTGCGCCCCGCCTGTTCTGCCCCGCCGGGTTGACGAGTGGCCAGGTGCTGCAACTGCCGGCTGCCGCGGCGCGCCACGTCCAGGTGTTGCGACTGCAGCCCGGTGCACCGGTCACCCTGTTCGGCCACGCCGGCAGCGCCGGTGGCGAATTTGCCGCCACGGTCACGTCGATGGAGCGCCAGCGCGTGGACGTGCGGGTCGGTGCGCACGCTGCGGTGGAGCGCGAGGCGGCGGGTCGGCTGCAGCTCGCGATCGGCATTCCGGCCAACGAACGCATGGACTGGCTGGTGGAGAAGGCGACCGAGCTCGGGGCGGCGAGCATCCAGCCGCTGATGACCGAACGCAGCGTGGTGCGGCTCGACGGGCCACGCGCCTCCCGCAGGCTCGCGCACTGGCAGGCCATCGTGGCGGCAGCCTGCGAACAATGTGGGCGCAACCGGCTGCCGGTCGTGCATTCCCCGATGGCGCTGGACCCATGGCTGCGCCGGCCCGACGCCGCGCAGGCCGGCCGCGCGGCGTCGCTGCTGCTGTCGCTTCCGCCGGGCGCCCGCACCTTGCAGGAGTTGCGCAGTGGCCCGGGCGCCGCAGCCGACCCCGTCACGTTCCTGTGCGGGCCCGAAGGCGGCCTGAGCGCAGGCGAGGAAACGCGGGCCATCGCGGCCGGTTTCCTGCCCGTCTCGCTGGGCGCGCGCACCTTGCGCTGCGAGACCGCCGCACTGGCGGCACTTACACTGCTCGCATGAACCGCAACCTCGTGCTGCTGGCGGGCTGCCAGGCGCTGCTGCTGACGAACAACGTACTCTTCCTCACGATCAACGGCCTGGTGGGTTTCAGCCTGGCACCGGTGGGCTGGATGGCGACCCTTCCGGTGATGGCATACGTGGTCGGCGGCGCCATCAGCACGCCGCTGGTGGCGCGCACGCAGTCGGCCTGGGGTCGCAAGGTGTCGTTCCAGATCGGCCTGGCCGTGGCACTGGTCTCGGTACTGGCGTGCGCCTGGGCGGTCTCGCTGCACAG
>JBDHRZ010000007.1:0-21204 GCA_039807845.1 Rhodoferax sp. | reverse complement strand
CCATGCCGCCCGGGTCCCCCGGTACGGTGGGCACGCGTGCCAAGCGCAAAGTCCGTTCCTTTGTGATTCCTCACATCCCGCACGACGATGTGGTGTTGCCCGAGGAAGTCCAGGGGCTGCGCGCCTTCGGCTCCGAAACCGAGATGGAATCGCTGGCCGGCGTCATGGCACGCCATCTGGAGACCATGCGCAACAAGCACGCGATCACCCTGGAGCACTTGCGCATGGGGGCGCTCAAAGGTGTGATCCTGGACGCCGATGGTTCGGTGATTTACGACCTCTACGACGAGTTTGATATCACGCCGGCGACGGTGAATTTCGAACTGGGCAACGCCAATACCCAGGTCAAGAAAAAGTGTGCCGAGGTGCTGCGCCACCTGGAGGACAACCTCAAGGGCGAGTACATGACCGGCATCCATGTGCTGTGTTCCCCCGAGTTCTTCGATGCGCTCACGGGCCATGCCAAGGTCGAACAAGCCTTCACCAACTGGCAGCAGGGTGTTGTGCTGATCAATGACATGCGCGCTGGCTTCACCTTTGGAGGCGTCACCTTCGAGGAATATCGTGGCCAGGCCACCGATGCCAGTGGCACCAGCCGGCGCTTCATCGCTGCCGGTGAAGCCCACGCATTCCCGCTGGGCACCATCGACACCTTCGGCACCTACTTCGCGCCAGCCGACTTCAACGAGACGGCCAACACGCTGGGCCAGCCGCTGTACGCCAAGCAGGAGCCGCGCAAGTTCGACCGGGGCACCGATCTCCATACCCAGTCCAACCCGCTGCCGATGTGCCATCGACCGGGCGTGCTGGTCAAGCTGACGATGGCTTGATCATGGCGCTCATCGAAAACCTCTTTGAGGCGGCCGCCCACGCCGGGTTTCTGAAACCCTGCGTCTGGCGGCCCAGCGATGGTTCACCCGAGCAGGCCCATGCGGTGGGATTCGCTGCTCCCGACGAAACCCTGCTCGATGGTCTGACGCTCAGCACAGAGTACGTGATGTCTTACCCCGCCAGCGTCTTGGTGGGGTTGGCAGCGCGCGAGACCGTCGAAATCGATGGTCAGTTGTTTCAGGTGCGTGACATTCGAGCCGTGGGCGATGGCTCGGAGCTGCGCGCCAAACTCAGCAGGATCTGACCCATGGCCGGAAATTCGATCCGCGAGCGGATTCTGCTGGCGGTGATGGCCGCTGTGCGGCCGTCCGTCGAAGCATTGGGTGCCACCTTGCACCGTTCGCCCACGGTGGCCATTAGCCGGGATCAATGTCCGGCACTAGTGGTGTTTCCCGAGACTGAAACCATCACCGAACGTGCCAACGATCGCGTCACCCGCGAGCTGACGGTTCGACTGGTTGCTCTGGCGCGAAACGTCGCGCCGACGACACCGGAAACCGAAGCCGATCGCCTTCTTACCGCTGCCCATCTCGCCTTGTTGTCGGATGGAACGGTGGGTGGTTTAGCGCTCGGCGTCAGGGAACAGGAGTGCGAATGGGAGGTTGATGACGCCGACGCCGTGGCGGTGGCCTTGCCGGCGCGGTATCGCATCACCTACCGCACGCTCGCCAACGACATCTCCATCCAAGGATGACCCTATGCCCCGCCTCGTTTTGAACCGCCCGCATACCCATGCGGGCAAGACCCATGCTGCAGGCGATGTTCTCGACGTTGATGCCGACATCGCCGAATGGCTGTTGGCCAACGACATCGCTATGCCCGAACCAAAACCGACCCGAGTGGAGGCTGAAACCTCCCTCGTTCAACGCAAGGAACCCAAATCATGAGCACCTACGCTTCATTCCAAGGCCGCGTCTTTCTCGGCAAACGTAACACGGCTGGCTTGCCGATCGAAGTCCGCTCGCCAGGCAACGTAGCCGAACTCAAACTGTCTCTCAAAACCGATGTGCTGGAGCACTACGAGAGCCAGACCGGTCAGCGTTCGCTGGACCACCGCATGGTCAAGCAGAAGTCCGCCACGGTGAACCTCACCATCGAGGAGTTCACCAAAGAAAACCTCGCTCTGGCCCTTTACGGCAACCATGTCGTCGGCACGCCGGGTACGGTGACCGCCGAACCTATTGGTGGCGCCACCCCGACCCCGGGCGACCGCTACTTCCTGGCCCACCCCAAGGTGTCGAGCCTGGTGGTCACGGATTCAGCAGGCACGCCGGCCACACTGACCGCCGGCACGCACTACACCGCCGATCTGGACTTTGGTGCCGTCCAATTTCTGGACACCACCGGACTGACCGCACCGTTCAAGGCCAGCTATGCCTATGGCATCGCCACCGAGATCGGCATCTTCACCCAGGCGCTGCCTGAGCGTTACCTGCGCTTGGAGGGCATCAACACGGCGCAGGGCAACGCCAAGGTGCTGGTCGAGTTGTACCGTGTGGCCTTCGATCCTCTGAAGGAAATCTCCTTCATCTCGGACGAGTACAACAAGTTCGAGCTGGAGGGCTCGCTGCTGGCCGATACCACCAAACCTTTTGATGCGGTGCTTGGGCAGTTCGGTCGCATCGTCCAACTGTGAGGGGAACAGCCATGAGTGATCTGGATGCCCTGATTCCGCAGGCGGTCGAACTGGTCATCGATGGCGAGCCGCTGGCTATCAAGCCGCTGAAGGTAGGGCAGATGCCCGCTTTCCTGCGGGCAATCTCGCCGGTGATGCAGCAGCTCAGCGCCTCGGACATCGACTGGCTGGCGCTGTTTGGTGAGCGCGGAGATGACTTGCTGTCGGCCATCGCCATCGCGGTTGGCAAACCTCGCGCATGGGTCGACGATCTAGATGCTGACCAGGCGATCCTGCTCGCGGCCAAGGTAATCGAGGTGAACGCCGATTTTTTTACGCGGACGGTGATACCCAAGCTCGACGGCCTGTTCGCGCAAACGAAGCTGGCACCCGTGATGGCGGCTGGTTTGACACCGTCCAGCACCTGATCGAGCACGGCCACCGTCTGCCCGACATCCTCGACTACACCCTGGCGCAGGTGCGTGGCTTCGTTGCCGCCATGGCGCGCACCGACGCAGCCCGCGACGCGCGGTTGCTATCGCTCGTCGCCATCGGCACGCGTAGCGATGCCCGCCATCTCGACCAGACCCTCGACAGGCTCACCGACCATGCGCATCTCCGTCCGCATCAATAGTTCAGCAGCGCAGGCGCAACTGCGCCGTTGGGGTGGCGAGTTCCGAGACAAGGTCAAGAAGGCCGTGTCGCGGGCCATTGCCAGCGAAGCGTCCGAGCTCAAACAGGACGTGCGCGGCCACGTCGCAGGCCAGATGGCGGTGGTCAAGAAGTCCTTCCTCAAAGGCTTCACCGCCAAGGTGCTGAATAAAGACCCGAACCGCCTGCCCGCGCTGTACGTGGGTTCGCGGATTCCATGGTCGGGGATGCACGAGCGTGGGGGCTTGATCGCCAGTCGGATGCTGATCCCGCTGCACGGGCGTGTCGGCAGGAGACGTTTCAAGGCGCAGATCACCGAGCTAATGCGTGGCGGCAATGCCTATTTCATCAAGAACGCAAAGGGGAATATCGTCCTCATGGCCGAAAACATCAAGGAACACGACCGGCCACTGGCAGGCTTTAAGCGCCGCTATCGCAAAGCCGAGGGCATCAAGCGCCTCAAACGCGGTGCGGACATTCCGATTGCCGTCCTGGTGCCCAAGGTCGTGCTCAAGAAGCGCCTCGATGTCGAACGTCTGGTCGCGGGCCGCATCCCGCGCCTGTCGTCGGCTATCGAGAAGCAGATCCGGACGGTGAGTTGAGTCATGGCGAACCGAATTTCCGTCCTCGTCGCACTCGAAGGGGCCGACGAGGGGCTTAAGCGCGCCATCGCGTCTGCCGAGCGCAGTCTCGGCGAGCTCTCAAGCACCGCCAAGACCGCTGGTGAGAAGGCAGCCGCTGGGATGGCCGAGGTCAAGGCAGGAATGTCGGCCTTTGGCGATCAAGTGGCGACTGCCAAGACGCAGCTACTGGCTTTCCTGTCGATCAATTGGGCAGCAGGCAAGGTGCAGGAGATCGTCCAGATCGCCGACGCATGGAACATGATGTCCGCGCGCCTGAAGCTGGCTACCGCTGGCCAGCGTGAGTACGCCGTCGCCCAAAAGGAGCTGTTTGACATCGCCCAGCGCATCGGCGTGCCGATCCAGGAAACCGCCACGCTGTACGGCAAGCTGCAGCAGGCGGTGCGGATGCTGGGTGGCGAGCAAAAGGACGCGCTCACGATCACCGAAAGCATCTCGCAGGCGTTGCGTCTTTCCGGTGCATCGGCCACTGAAGCGCAGTCGTCCCTGCTGCAGTTCGGTCAGGCCCTGGCGTCGGGCGTGCTGCGCGGCGAGGAATTCAACTCCGTCGTCGAGAACAGCCCCCGTCTGGCGCAGGCTCTGGCCGATGGCCTGAACGTGCCGATCGGGCGGCTGCGCAAGCTGGCTGAGGAAGGTCGTCTGACTGCCGATGTGGTGGTCAATGCCTTGATGAGCCAGAAGGACAAGCTGGCCAGCGAATACGCCCAGCTGCCAGCCACGGTGAGCCAAGCTTTTGAGCGCCTGCGCAATGCCTTCGGGCAGTGGGTCAGCAGACTCGACGAGTCGACCGGCTTTACCAAGAAGCTGGCCGAGGCTCTGACATGGCTGGCGCAGAACCTCGACACGGTGATGCAGTGGTTAAAGCGCATCGCTGAAGTCGGTCTGGCCGTACTGATCTATCGCCTGATCCCGGCGCTGATCACCGCTTGGCAGACCGCCGGCGCGGCAGCCATAGCTGCAGCCAGTGCTACCTCGGCTGCGTGGGCGACGGCGAATCTGTCGGTGTCAGCAGCCGTGGCCAGCGTGGGCGTACTCAAGACGGCGTTCGCTGTGCTGGGTGCCTTCCTGGTGGGCTGGGAGATCGGAACGTGGTTGTCCGAGAAATTCGAGGTCGTCCGCAAGGCAGGCATCTTCATGGTCGAGATGCTAATGAAAGGCATCGAGCAGTTGCAGTACCGCTGGGAAGTCTTCAAAGCGGTATTCACCTCCGACACCATCGAGCAGGCCACCAAGCGCCACGAGCAGCGGCTCGCTGAGATGAACCAGATCTTCGGCCAGATGTACGCTGACGCATCCAAGGGAGCGGACGCGGCCAAGGGTGCGATGAATACCGCCGCGACCGCCGCCGAGGAGATTGCCAAGCGGCTGGAAGCCGTTCGCCAGGGGACGCAGGAGGCGGTCGGGCGTGGCGTTGAGGCCGTTCACAGCGCACTGGAGAAGCTGAAATCCCGTTTGGGCGAAGTCGAACAGGCGGTCGGAAAAGCGCAGGGGGTCGTCAATGACGCCACCGCCAAGATGGCCGAGTCCTACAAGGGGCTGACCAGCATCGTCGAAGCCAACCTGCAGCGGCAGATCGACGCGGTCAAGGCGCGCTACCAGCAGGAACAAAGCGCACTGGAACTCAAAACCCAGTCGGAAACCGCGCTGATCACCAAGTCGACGCAACTGCTGACTGAGGCGCTGACACAGCAAACCACGCTGCGCCAGCAGGCCACCACAGCGACGCTGAAGCTGATCGACGATGAGGGGCGTGCCCGCATCGAGGCCGCCCAGCGCCAGGGGCAGACCGAAGCCGAGCGCTCGGCCAACGTCACCCGCGTCGAAAACGAGATCCTGGCCACCAAGCGCCAGACCATGACCCAGGCGTTGTCAGAGTACCGCCAGCACATCGATGCCTTGAACGCCGAAGCCAATCGGCACTTGGCCGAAGTCCAGCGCATTGAGAACGAGAAGCGCCAGTTGTCGATGACGACGGAGGAGCGCATTCGCGAGATTGCCCGTCAGGGCATGACCGAGTTCCAGGCCAACGAAGATCGCAAGTACCAGATCGCCGAGTATCAGGAAAAGGCCCGCGAGGCCCTGGCCAACGGCGAACTCGAGCTGGCCCGACAACTGGCCCAAAAAGCCATGGACCTGGCCGCCCAGGTGGCCACCTCGCAAACCAATGAGGCCAAGCGCGCTGAGGATGCCAAGAAGCAATCCGAGCAGAACATGACGCAAGTCGTGCAGCTCGAAGCGCAGTCGCGCGAGGCCTACCGCAAGCAGGAGTACGCCACCGCCGACCAATTGATGCGCCAGGCCGAAACCCTGCGCGCCG
The DNA here is from genome assembly GCA_039807845.1 of Rhodoferax sp. Taxonomy (GTDB): domain Bacteria; phylum Pseudomonadota; class Gammaproteobacteria; order Burkholderiales; family Burkholderiaceae_C; genus CAISIP01. Next base: position 15,089 of record JBDHRZ010000007.1, on the reverse strand, counting down.
AAATCGCCCAGAAATCCCAGGCCGCCGATCAGGCCGCAGTGCAGAGCAAGAACGAGGTGGCAGGCGCTATCGGTGCCATCCGGACCTCGGAGGAGTTGCTCAACAAGACGCTGGATGCAGAAAGTGCGGCGCACCAGAAAGCCGCCCAGTCGGCACTGACCGCCCGCGAGCAGATCCAGCAGACCCTGACGCAGACCGAAACCCAGATTGACCAGATCACGACCAAGCTCAAGGATGGGCTGAAGGTCACAATTGATGCCGACAAGACCCGCTTCGATCAGGCGATCGCTGACTTGGACAAGGCGCTGGCAGAGAAGGAATTTCTGCTCAAGATTCAGGCTGATCTGCAGGAAGCGGAAAAGAAGCTGCAGGAGTACGAGCAACTGCTTAAAGAGGGCAAGACCCTCCCGGTCGATGCGGACGTCAGCAAGGCAAAGGAAGCGCTCGACAAGCTCAAGACCTACGCGGACCAAAACTCGCAGGTTGAGCTCAAGGTAGCCACGGAGAAAGCGCAGGCCGCAATCACCAACGTCGAGGGAATGATCAAGGCGCTGGATCGCATCCAGACCGAGTCTCGGCATCAGGTCAGCACCAATGCGGAAGCGGCTCGTTCGGAGATCATGAGTTTGAACGGCGCCAACACCTCGAGCACGCACACCATCTACGTGCAGCGGGTCGAGGTCAATGCCACCGGCGGCCTGGTTGGTGGTGGCGCGAGTGGTGGTGCCAGGCACTTTGCTGACGGCGGCGCGGTGGCTCCTGCTTTCCCCCGGATGGGAGGCGGTTCGGTGCCCGGCTCTGGCCATCACGACACGGTACCGCGCACCCTGGATGCCGGTGCCTTCGTGATTCGCAAGGCAGCGGTGCAGAAATATGGGATCGGTGCGCTCTCGCGGCTGGCCAACGGGGTGGCCCGGTTCGCCACGGGCGGCGCGGTAATGCAGGGTGGCGCAAAACGCCCTTCCAGTAGTGGAGCTGACAAAAGTGGTGACAGCACACCCACAACTCCAAAGAAGAACCGTGACGCTTTCGAAGCCCTGAAGATGATCGATCTGGGTCTGCAGGGAATGAACGAGTACACCAACTGGCTGCAGTGGAACTACGGCGCATCGGTCAGCCTGGACATGCGCAGCAAGACGATGGAGAACTACGGCAAACAAGCGCAGCAGGATCGGCGCACGCTGGAGGAGTTCATCGGACGCAAACAGCTCACTGGCAACGAGCGCCAGAACCTGGAGCGGATCAAGCAAACGTGGCGACAGGCGATGGCCCAGCCGCTGCTCTGGGGCAAAGACCTGGAACGCGAGCTGATCGACTACATGGAACAGAACCAGGGCGAGTACTACCGGCGTGGCGGACTGTCGAAGTCCGACACCGTCCCGGCGATGTTGACCCCGGGTGAGTTTGTCGTGAACCGGGACGCTGTTGCCCGTTACGGTGCGGGCTTTTTCGAGGCGATTAACAACCTGTCTGCTCCGGCGCAGGCCTTGGCTGGGCGCGTGATGGCCGGTGTCCAAGGATTCGCTGCTGGCGGGCTGGTGCAACCCATAGGCTCGGCGCTGGCTCGCCCGGTCCTGGCGGGTGACGGTGGCCCGACGCGCACGGTACGTGTAGAGCTGTCCTCTGGTGACCGCAAGGTCCAGGCCTCTATCGATGCACGCGACGAGTCGCGTCTCCTGCAACTTCTAGACGCTGCCCGTACCCGGGCGGTGTGAGTTCTTTCCCATGCAACTGAAGAACCTCGCTGATGAGGTGGCCCTGGTGCTGCCTGACGATTTGTTGTGGAGCGACGAACACAGCTGGTCGCCGACCGTTGCGACCAGCGCTTACCTGATCACCGGGGCGCTACTTATCCAGTCGGCCATGCGACTGGCAGGACGTCCCATCACCTTGGTGGGCGCACCCGACATGGCCTGGGTTACGCGCGCAACGGTAGAGCAACTGCGGCTTTGGGCTGCGGTGGCGCCCACCGATGCCACGGGCCGTTTCCAACTGACTCTGGCCGATGGCCGCACTTACACGGTGGCCTTTCGGCACGCGGAGACCGCGATCGAGGCCGAGCCGGTGCTCGGTTTTCCTGCCCGGTCTGACGCTGATTTTTACCGATTGACCCTTCGATTCCTGGAGCTCTGACATGCCGATCCAATCCGGCGACGTGAAACTGCTGAAATCTGCTGTGATGGCGGATGTGCCTGAGGGCGGTGGTGCGCCCACTGGTCATGCGATTGCCGATGGGGTATCGAACGCGATCTTCCCCGACATTTCCGAGGTGGATCGTGCCGGCGGTCGGGTCAATTTGCGCAAGTCCTTCGTCTCGGTGCAGACCGACGATACCGACACCTATTTCGGGGCCAACGTCATCGTGGCCGAGCCGCCTGCCGATCCCAGGGTCAGCGTCACGCTGTTCTCTACCGAACGGACCTTCGACACTCGCGAGCAGGCGCAAGTCCGCATCGAGGCCTACCTCAACAAGGGCCCGGAATGGGCGGGCTACCTGTTCGAAAACCACATCGCCGGTCAGCGGGTGATCCAGCTTTTTCAGCGCACGACCGACACCGTTCCCAATGTCGGCCAGACCTTGGTCTTGATCGAAAACGAGGGGCTGGGCACGCAGAAGGAGCAGTACATCAGGGCCACCTCAGTCTCGGTGGTCGAGCGCACCTTCACCTACAACAGCGACCAGGACTACAAAGCCAGTGTCGTCACCGTCGATATCAGCGATGCCCTGCGTTACGACTTCACGGGCTCGCCCGCGACGCGGACGTTCACACGCGCAACGAACAGCACCAAGGTACGGGACACGGTCGTGGCCGACGCTGGAACCTACGTCGGCGTGGTTCCGCTGACCCAGGCAGCAGCTCTTGGCGACTTCACGATCAAGGGCACCTCGATTTACACGCAGTTGGTGCCCAGCGCCCAGACTGAGACGCCGATTTCCTTCGTTCCGCCGTATGCGGCCGCTGGGTTGCCTGTGCCCGGTGCTGTGCCGGTCAGCTATACGGCCAGCCACGCGTGGACGGCGAGCACCAAGTTCAACTTGCCTGGCGGTTGCTTGCCCGGGTCACTGACCATTGGCACGGACGGCATCACGATCTTCGACGATGCGGGTCTGCTCAAGACCGCCAGCGGCACGATGGGCACCATCGACTACGCCAACGGCATCCTGACCCTGAATTCGGGGTCGATGTCGAACGCGAAATCCATTACCTACACGCCCGCCGCGCAGATTCTGCGTGCGCCGCAAAGCTCGGAAATCCCGGTCACGCCCGAATCCCGCAGCCAGTCCTACGTGGGCACAGTCAATCCGGTGCCGCAGCCCGGCACGCTGACGATCAGCTACATGGCCCAGGGCCGCTGGTACGTGTTGTCCGATGCCGGTAACGGCTCCCTCAAGGGCCTGGATGCCAGCTACGGCGCGGGCACCTTCAACCGGAACACGGGCGCGTTCGTCGTCACTTTGGGCGCATTGCCCGACGTCGGCAGTTCGCTCGTGCTGACCTGGAACGTGCCGACGCAGGAGACGCAGCAACCGTCCACCACACTGAAGGCAGCCCAGAGCCTTGCCTTGAACCCGCCTGCGGGGACTTCGGTGCAACCCGGGTCGCTCACAGTGTCCTGGGAGTACGGCGGCACCAAGACGGCAGCGGCGGCCACCTCAGGCGCGCTGTCCGGGGCGGCCACCGGCAACTTGAGCGTCGCGCAGAACCGCGTGGACTTCGCACCCAACGTGCTGCCGTCGGTCGGAACACAGCTCACCGTCACTTACGTTGCAGGCCCCAAGCAGGAAGACTCGTTCTCTCACCCCTCCCGCAATGGCGCGGGGACGCTGCCGGTCACCGCGACCTTGGGGACCATCGAGCCCGGATCGCTCGAGGTGGAATGGAACACGCTGACGGACACGACTGGGCTGGGCGTTTACACGCAAAAGCAGATTCAGGAAATGGGGATCGGCCTGTGGAATGGCGTCGATCCGACGCAAATTGCCCGAGACGACGGCGCTGGCCGAGTGCTGCTCAATGGTTCGGTGGTCGGATCGGTGGACTACGCGACCGGATCGGTGGTGTTCCAACCTGATGTCACGATCAAGATTCCTCGACCGGTTTACACCTCGCAGCGTCTGGGCTGGGGTAGCGCAGGGTTGATGTTCAGGTTGAACTACGCGGGCATCCAATACATCGACGCGCCATCGATGTACCCGAACGACGAATCCGGCTATGTGAAGCTGCGCTACAACAGCGCGGGCTCGACCAGCAACCACTCGGAAACCTTCCAGTTTCTGCCAGCCTTCAAGCTGGTGCCGGGTGTCAATGCCCAGGTGGTGACGGGCACAGTTCTGCTCACCGCTGCAGGTGCGCAGCCCTGGGGTGACAACGGCCAGGGCACCCTGCGAGAGTTCACCACCGGCGGATGGGTTACGCGCGGCACGATCAACTATTTGTCGGGCGATGTTGCGCTGACCTCCTGGACGGCAGGAACGAACAACGCCATCACCCGGACCAGTTGCGTGACCACGGTGGGCGAGAACATCTCCAGCGAGTTCGTGTTCCGTACCGGGGCCGCTCCCTTGCGTCCAGGGTCGCTGTCGATCCAGTTTGCCCGCGCCATCGGTGGCACGCAAAGTGTCAGCGCCGGGATCGACGGCAAGATCGATGCTCCCGGCGTCAGCGGGAGCGTGGACTACGAGACCGGGCTGGTGCGGGTGCGTTTCGGGAGCGTGGTCACGGCGGCCGGCAATGAAGCAGAGCCGTGGTTCGATGCCAGCAACGTCAGTACCGACGGCAAGATCTTCAAGCCGGAACCTGTAGCAGCTTCCAGTGTGCGCTACAGCGCGGTGGCCTACAGCTATTTGCCGCTGGACGCAGATCTGCTGGGCATCGACCCGGTACGCCTGCCCAGCGATGGGCGCGTACCGATCTTCCGTCCCGGTGGGTTTGCGGTGGTAGGCCACACAGGACGCATCACGACCTCGGTCATCAACGGCCAGACCATCGACTGCGGTCGGGTCCGTCTGTCCCGGGTCCGGATCGTGGGCAAAGATGGCGTGGTGATTCCGACTGGCTACACAACTGACCTCGAAGCCGGGACGGTGACCTTCAGCAACGTCAGTGGCTACAGCCAGCCGGTCACCATCGAGCACCGCATCGAGGATATGGCGGTGGTCCGGGATGCGCAGATCAACGGCGAGATCAGTTTCACGCGCGCATTGACCCATGACTATCCGCTCGCCACGCCGGGCGATCCCCGTTCCGGCAGTTTCGTGGCCAGTGCCTTGATGGCCGGCGATCTCTTCGCCCGGGTCAGCCTGGTGTTCGACCAAGCATCCTGGAGTGGTGCGTGGTCCGACAGCCTGTCGGGTGGATCGGCCACGGCCACCTTCAACAACACCCAGTACCCGATCCGGGTCACCAACCGAGGCGCGCTGACCGAGCGCTGGATCGTGCGCTTCACCAACAGCACAGCCTTTGAGGTGATCGGTGAAAACGTGGGCGTGATCGCATCGGGCAACACCAGCACCGACTGCGCCCCGAACAACCCGTCAACCGGCGTGCCGTATTTCTTCCTGCCGGCGCTGGGTTGGGGCAATGGCTGGGCGACCGGCAACGTGCTGCGCTTCAACACCATCGGCGCGCAGTTTCCCGTCTGGGTGGTGCGCACAGTCCAACAGGGCCCGGAAACCGTACCCGATGACGCCTTCACCCTGCTGCTGCGCGGCGATGTGGACACGCCTTAACGGCATGGGTGGACACCCCTTGATGAGAAACCACGATGACTGACTTGAGCGTCAAATACTTCAACAACGCCATGGCCGGCGCCCCCCAGGTGTCCAACGCCTGGGGTGATCTGGTCAACATGCTCGATGCGGTGCTGATCCATGGCTTCAACCTTAAGGCGATCGATCGCCTGAGCTTTGCCGAAGGCTTGGCCACCGCCACGATCACCACCGGCCACAGCTATCTCAAAGACCAGGTGGTGCTGATCGAGGGGGCCAACGAATCCGCTTACAACGGCCAGTTTCGCGTGCTCGCGGTCACCGCCACCACCTTCAGTTATGCGGTCACGGGCACACCGGCATCACCTGCCACCACGGCCACCAGCCTGTCGGCCAAGGTGGCACCGCTGGGGTGGGAGATCGCATTCGCGACCACGCACAAGCGTGCCTACCGCAGTCGCCATGTGCAGTCACCAGGCAACCTGCTGCTGATCGACGACAGCCTGAAAGGCGCTTCTTACGGCACCACCTGGGCCAAGTGGGCCAACGTCGGCATCGTTGAAGACATGGCGGACATCGGGACCATCGTCGGCGCCCAAGCCCCGTTCGATCCGAGCAAACCGAACCAGAACTGGACACAGTGGGAAGCCAACCAGTGGGGCTGGCACAAGTGGTACCACGCCCAGCAAGGTGGTTACGAGAACTATGGCGACAGCGGTGGCGGCAACCGCAACTGGGTGCTGGTGGGCGACGATCGCCTTTTCTTCCTGTTCGTGACCAATGCGGCGGGGTACAACTGGTACGGACGCAATTTCTATTGCTTCGGCGACCTCGAAAGTTTCAAACCGGGTGACCGCTACCACACCGTGCTGTGCGCGGATGACCGCTACTGGAGCATCAATAACCAGTATTCAAGTTACCCCGGCCAGTACAACGGCTATGGGCTGACCCACTCGCTGGACGTCGGGGGCAAGGTCATCCTGCGCAACCACACGCAGGTCGGCAACTACGTGCGCTGGGGGGTGACATCGCTCAACACCAACAACGGTCAGCAGGTGTGCGGACGCGGCAATCTGCCGTTTCCCAATGGGGCTGACTACAGCCTGTGGCTGATGCCGACCTATGTGCGGCAGGAAGACGGACACCTGCGCGGGATGATGCCGGGCATGTACTGGATGCACCAGGATCGGCCCTATACCGACCAGACCATCGTCGAGAACGTCGTCGGCCAGTCCGGTCGACGCTTTCTGCTGGTACGCACCCAATACAGTTCCGAGGCCGAAGGCGCGCAGGTGGCGTTTGACATCACCGGGCCCTGGCGGTGAACCATGAGCCTTCTGTTACTGCCGCGATTGGGCACGGGCAACACCGTGCCCTTCTTCAACAACTATGGCGTGTCCAAGGATGGCAATCCCTGGGGTGATGGCGGTTCGGACACCTTCGATGGCACCTCGGGCGCCCAGGTCAGCAGTTCGACGGGCTGGGTGCGTATCGCGGGCAACACCTACACCACCCCGGACGGCTCGATCGATATCACCAAGGCGCTGGGCTCGGATGCGGTCGACATCGGCGTCTACTCCGGCTGGGCCGTGGCGGGGATCTGGGTGTGCGAAATCGAACTGGGGCACGAACCGCTCACGCCGCTGAACTTCCGTTTCTGGTGCAACACCGGCTACGACGGCAGTAACGCGACCGGGATGGTCACGCGGCCCTATGAGCTGGCCGGTGAAACCTACGAGCTCAAGACCGTCTGGAGCACCAACAGCTTCCAGGATTCGTGGCCAACGACGGGCGAGACGCAGCTGACAGTCACCATCGTGCCCTATCTGGCCGAGCACAACCTTCCGGGCGCCAACCCGTTTCAGTTCAGTCGTTCCGGCGATTCAGTCGACCACTTCGTCAATGGCGTCTCGCGCGGCGCGACGATGTACATCCAGTGGGGCAAGGCCAGTGTTGCGGAGGTCCAGGACTGGATCATCGGTGATCTGGTGGCCAGCGAAGAGTTCACGAACCCGCCGCATGAACGCACCTTGCTGCTCAACACGGCACCGGGTGCGCGTTGTGCGGCGCTGCCCCATTGGCACAGCCCGAACTCGGTGCTGTGGGACCGCGTCGGTGGGTTTGATGCCTGCTGGCATGCCTTGCCCAAGTTTCGCCGCAACATCCACTTTGGTGGTGCCGGACTCATCACCGGTTCCGTCAAGGAGAAGGCCGCTCAAGCCAGCACGCCCAACCGAGCGCTGGTGCGTCGGGTTCAACTCTTCAGTGCTCAGACGAACCTGCTGGTGGCCGAGACCTGGAGTGCTGCTGACGGCAGCTACCGCTTTGATCACCTCGACCCTGATCAGCGCTTCACGGTCGTCGCGCACGACCACGAGCATCACTACCGGGCGGTGATCGCCGATCGGCTGCAGCCGCAGGTGATCACATGACGATCACTTTGAGTACCGAACACCACTTGGCGCGCATGGAAAGCACCCGGGCCTTCCTGGACCGGGGCACTCAAGCCGCACGGGTACGCATCTACGGCGGGGTACGACCGAGGGCGCCCTCCGACAACCCGAGCAGCGTGATGCTGGTCGAAGTTCGCCTCACCCGGCCCTGCGGCAGCGTGGTCGGTGGGCAGCTGGTGCTGACCGCCCAGGAAAACGCTTTGATCACAGCGTCGGGCCTGGCGACCTGGGCGCGGTTGGTCAATGGTGAGGACGTCACAGCGATGGACCTCGATTGTTCTGATCTTGCCGGCGACGGCGAGATCCGCTTTGAGCAGACCCAGCTCTACGCGGGCGGTTACGCCCAAATGGCCAACGCCGTTCTCGGCTGAGCCAGATCCGGTCGCGACCTGCGACAGGGCACAAGTTTCATTTCCATTCCACTTTCAGGAGCCATTCATGGCAAACAGCCTTTACGACAAGGGCCGGCAGCGCTTTCTCGAAGCACAACTGAACTGGCTCACCGACGACATCAAGGTGGTCATGGTCGACACCGGCATCTACACCTTTGCGTCGTCCCATGAGTTCTTCACCAGCATCCCGGTGGCAGCCCGCATCACCGCGCCCACCACGCTGACCAACAAGACCAGCACCAACGGTGCAGCCGATGCGCAGGATGTGACTTTCGCGGCGGTCAATGGCCCCTCGATCGAGGCCCTGGTGATTTACCGCGAGGTGCTGGGCACCGATGGCATCACGCCCGATGAGGCGGCTTCGCCCTTGATTGCCTACATCGACACGGCCACCGGCCTGCCGATCACGCCCAACGGTGGCGACATCATCGTCACCTGGGACAACGGCATCAACAAGATCTTTCGCCTGTGAAGGGTGCTGACCATGACGACCCCAGTGCGCTTCTGGCGACTCTATTTCCGCAGCGTGAACACCTACAACTACGGACAGTTGATCTTCCGTACATTGAAGCCGCATGACGTCAACGGCAATCCGCTGATCAGCGGGGTGACCCTGTCGATCTCGGCGGGCCTGATGAACGGGACCTCCTTCCCCTTGGCCAACCTGATCGACACTGATACCGCCACGGCCACCTACTGCGGCGTGAACTACCCCGATTACCAGACGACCACGTCCTGGCGCTTCGTGCAGTTCACCTACACCGACCCGGTGCTCTGGGACTACCTGATGGCCAACCTGTCTGAGACAGCGCTCAACAGCAATTCCGTGGTGCCGGCCAACTCGGTCGACTTCTGCATCGATTCCTCCCCGGACAACGTGACCTGGAACCGCCAGGCCATGGTCTACCGCCCGGTACTCGCGGCCAACGGCGACTACAAGTTCAGCGCCACCACCAAATCGACCACCTATCCGATCCCGTCGCGCATCAACATCGGGGGCTCGGGGGGCATCTACGGCATCGTCTCGGAAGACGGCGTGGCCCAGGCCGACCGCCCGGTGCTGCTGTTCGAGCGCGATACCTTTTACAAGGTGGGCTACACCACGACCGACCAGAATGGCGGTTACGCCTTCAACGGCCTCAATGAGAACCGCGAGTTCCTGGTCATGTCCTATGACCCCAGCGGCCCACCGTACAAAAACGCCCTGGTCTGGGACCGTATCCAGCCCATCAACACCAAGGGCAACCTGGCGCCGCAGTCGTCTTTCTGGGCCCGGCGTTGCCGTGAGTCGTCGCTCGGCATGCTGGTGAGTTTCGCTGACTACCTCAACGGCGCGACTTACCGCTACTTCCGCTCCAACATCCTCGGCCATGCAGAAAACATGCTGCAGACCACCGAGCAGTTCTGGGGGTTCGACTTCTACCCGGACACGCGAGTCGGCGGCGCGATCCGCTTCCTGAAGTCGGGCCGGCATCTCTCCCCGACGGCCAACACCAACGGCCTGTTCATCCGTGCAGGCCAAGGCGCCATCAATGGTCGCAATCAAGCCAGCCCCCCGGAAAACTACACGAACCTCACCTGGGAATACATCTTCAAGGCGCCGGCGCCGAGTGAAACCGCGTTGATCTTCATGTGGGGTGGTCGACGGGACTCGGACGACCACGCGTACTACGGCTACGACGACTATTGGGGCTACTACGGTATGACTGCCGGGCCCACCCTGGAGGTGACCTCGGCGGTGATGAACGTGCGTCTGGCGCTGAGCACCCGCAACCTGTCGATCGTGCGTGCCACGGCGCCTGTCATTGCCGGCGAGATCTACCACGTCATGGTGACCTACGAGCAGGACGCCAGCGTGAAACTCTACGTCAATGGTGTGCTGGTGCAGACCACTGCCATCACGGGCGGTGGGCGCTTGTGGAGTTGGCTGCGCTCGAACAATCCGACCAACGAGAACTGGGACTACCTTGCCACCACCAACCAACCCAACGGCGCAGCCCGCCGCTTTGATGCGCTGGCCATTGGCGGTTACGGTACACCGCCCCATGGACACGGCTCCGGTTGGGGTGCGGTGCCGGCGGCGCATGGCGGTGGGTTCGGCTTGGCTGCGATGTACTACCGCACCTTCACGGATGCCGAGGTGGCGAGCTTCTACGACTCGTACCTCAACTGGGAGACGCATGTCGTCGCGCCCAAATTCGCGGGGTACATGGCCGAGGTTGAAGCGGACAACCCGGTCTATTACTTTCGGATGAACGAGCTGCAGAGCCAGCGTCCGATCAATGCGCTGGGTCAGCAGGATTACTTTGCCTGGTACGAGGGCAATCCGGTGTTCAACGCCCCCGGCTTCGTGACCGGATCGAGCGCCATCACCACCAGCAATGGTTCGCTGCTGATCAACAACTTCAGCACGCTGGCCTCGACCTTCACGGTCGAATGTTTCGTGCGGCCGTCTTCGGTGACGGGGACCACCCGGATCTGGCTGCTGCGCATCTATAACGGCAACCCGCCGATGTACCTGTCCCTGGTCGCCGGCAATCTGCAGTTGTCGATCGTCGATGTGACCGGCACGACCACGACGGTGTTTTTCGTCCATCCAAATCTGGTGGCCGGGTCGGCCTACCACTTGGCTGTCACCTACGACCCCTGGGTTGAAAAGAAGACCCGCCTGTACATCAACGGGGTGCAGGCCAACGAGCAGACCGCGACGGTGTTTCCCGACACCTACCGCACGGCTACGTGGCTCTGCATCGGCGCCAACGCATCGGCCACCGCGCCGAGTATCTCGGAGCGTTTTCAGGGCCAGATCGGGGAGTTCGCCGCCTACAACTACGTGCTGCCTCCAGCGCGCGTGCAAGCGCACTTTGATGCACGCAACACCTGATGGGTGGGAAACATGAAGCACTAACCTGAGCCGCAAGAGGAGCAAGCCATGGCGGGCGCATTACCGGTCGCCGGCGTTGGCCTGGGCGATCAACACAAGTTTGGATTTCCGCGCATCGAGAATGCCGCCTGGACGGTCGCCCCGCTGGGGTGGTCCTCCAGTCGGATCGCCCTGACGCACTCGATCTATTACCCGGATCAGAACGGGGCAGCGGTTTGGTTTGCCTTTGACCAGACCTATGCGGCCCCCGCCGTGGCCAATGTCGCCTTTCATTTCAGTGGCGATACCCTGGCCGCTGGTGTGTCAGCCGGAGAAGGCGCGAAGTTTGGGGTGGCTGGCGTGGCCAATGCGGCACGCACCGTGGCCCCCCAAGGCATCGACAGCGGGGTGGTGCCCCGTGCCGGGCGCGTCTGGCCATCGGTTGCCAACAGTGGGGCGAGTCGAGATTTCCCTTTCACGACTGCCTATGCCCCCCTGACGGGGCAGAACACCGCGTTCTACTTCGGTGGCACCATGGTCGTTACGGCGGCCACGGTCGGTGACAGCAGCCGTTTCGGCAGCATCGAACGGATCAAGAAACCACCACAGCTTTTTGCTGCGGGGTGGCAGTCGTCCAGGATGACTGGCAAGCCCCGCGTCGGTGCAACGGGCAGTATCGATTTCAACTTCGATCAGCCCTACGGTGTTCCGCCGGCAGCCAACACCGCATTCCATCTGGGCATCAAGCAGCCGTTGACGGCTTCCGTTGGGGACGCGTCCAAGTTCGGCTGGGCTGGGGTTCGCAACCTGGCTGCGACGGTGGCGCCCCGAGGGATTGCGCCACCCGAGCGCGTCGCACGACCCAAGGTGTTCGATGCGGACACCCAAGGGGCCACGGTCGATTTCGCCTTCGTGCAGGCGTTCCTCAACCGGCCACCGGCACTCAACACGCCGTTTTACTTCGCCTGGGAGAGCCGGGCCTTTCCGGACGGCTGGCAGGACACCGCCTTCGGTGCGTCACGCGTCTGGCTGTTTCACAGCTTCGCCCACGGTCAAGGCTGGGATTCATCCCGGTTTGGCACCTCTCTGGTGGAGAACTGGGCCGAGTTCGCGGCCACGCCGATGGGCATTGCACCGCCGGGGGCTGGGGTGCCGCACGTGGAGATTGCACCACGTTTCCCCTTTGCCTTGAGTGGGGTGCTTCCGACGCTGGCGTCGATGCACACGACGCTGCGCTATGTCTCCTTGACCGCTCGACCCACGGTGGCGCACCGCCGCGATCACTGGCGACTGGCCAGCCCATCGGAACGTGGCGTTCGGCACGATCAGCAAGACGCGCGCAAATCGCTGGCCGGCTGGCACAGCGATTGGCAAGTTGCTCGGCAGGCGCCCCAGGGCATCGAGCACCGACTACCGCAGCGTTTGCAGCCCAGTGCCTTGCGCTGGCTGCAGCTGCACCAGTCCGCGATGTCCCTGCCTTGGGAAAGTCCGCTCCGGCAGCAAGATGCCAGCCCCTTATGGCGCGACCTGATCTCACCCCATCAGGATGCCGAAGGGGCGGCTGTTGGGGTTCTGTGTCTGCAACAGGATGGTGATCGTTCGGTGCGCGCGAGTCGACGGGGCATCTGGCAAGTGGCGGTGGCGCTCGCGCGAGGTCTGGCGAGCGATCACCAAAGTGCACAGCCCGAGCGATGGGGCTGGGGTGGTCGGTACCAGGATGCGCGCGTGCCACCGCCAGGGCTGTCGCGCCTCGCAACTCCTCCGGTCGTGCCACCCGAGGCGTGTTACTCGCGCAGTCCGCATCTGGTGTTCGCTTCACCCGTTGCCAGTGACGGGCTGTTGTTCTTCCAGTGCGACGGCTACTCGCCATTGCCGCCTCCCGTGGGCGGCACGGTGGTCGTTGCCATCCAGAGGGTCTATCTCGTGATCAATCACTGCACCTTGAAGCGCGTCTCGGACAACGTCAGCGTGCCGACCGTGTCCATGTCCTTGCGTCTGGATGCCGGCTCCTGGGTATGGGGCTTCGAGGCCACCTTGCCCGGGGCCGCGCAGGCGCTGGTCGAGCCCACCAACGCAGGCCCGGTCGAACTCTCCGCATGGATCAATGGCACTGAATTCCGCGTCCTAGCAGAAAGCCTCAGCCGCGAGCGCACATTTGGCCAGACGATGCTGCGGGTCAGTGGCCGGGGGCGGCAGGCGGTGCTCGATGCGCCCTACGCGCCGACGATGAGCTTTACCAACATGGATGCGCGATCGCATCAGCAACTCTTTGATGACGTGCTGACCATGAACGGCATCCCCTTGGGCTGGAGTATCGACTATGGGCTGGAAGCGTGGAATGTGCCTGCCGGTGTCTTTGCGCATCAGGGGACGTTCATCAGCGCGCTGGCCACCCTGGCGCGTGCCGGAGGGGCGTATCTGATTCCGCACGCAAGTAGCATGTCGTTTCAGGTTCGCCCCTTGTACCCATTGGCACCGTGGCACTGGGGTGAAATTACCCCGGACTTTGTCCTGCCAGCGGCCGCGATGAGTCGTGAGTCGATCGCATGGAGAGACAAACCGGCCTACAACCGGGTCTTTGTCAGTGGTCAGGAGCAAGGTGTCATCGGCCAGGTGACACGTGCCGGCTCAGCGGGGGATTTGCTGGCGCCGATGGTCACCGACCCGCTGATCACGACAGCGGCTGCCGCACGCCAGCGGGGCCTGTCCATCCTGTCCGACACCGGACGGCAACTGGAGATCGGGTTGCGTCTGCCGGTATTGCCGACGACCGGGATCATCCGGCCTGGCGCCTACATCCAGTACGAGGACGAAGGCCAGACCCAACTGGGCCTGGTCCGCTCGACCAACGTCGAAGTGGGGCTGCCCGAGGTCTACCAGAGCCTGGGAGTCGAGTGCCATGCGTAATCTGTTCAAGGAATTCCTGGCACTGATCCCCGATCCGGCCTTGCAGGTCGGGGCCGTTCAGTCCGTGTCTGCCAACGTCGCAACCGTGGTTTTGCCCGGTGGCGGCTTATTGAAAGCACGCGGGGGCAGTCCCGAACTGGTGGGCCGCAATGTCTTCGTGCGCGACGGGGTGATCGAAGGGCTGGCGCCCGATCTGCCCACCGAAATCATCGAAATCTGAAATCCGCTTCACCCAACCCAAAACTTCATCCCTTGAAACCCGTTCCGGTGCTCACGCGCCGGGCGGGTTTCGTTTTTATGGAGACAGCCGATGTCTGATCAAGAAAAACCTGCCCTCGTCGAGAACATGCTCCTCTTGCGCAAAGAGGACTTCGACGATTTGCTCGACCGCGCTGCCGAGCGCGGTGCGGAGCGGTGCCTGTCGCACCTCGGCCTCGAAAACGGCCACGCCGCGCGTGACATTCGAGAGTTGCGTGATCTGCTTGAAGCCTGGCGCGATGCCCGCCATACCGCTTGGCAGACGACCATCAAGGTCGTCACCACAGGCATCCTGGCCGCGCTTCTGGTTGGTGCTGCCATCAAGCTCAAGCTGATGGGAGGTCCCCAATGATTGAGACCTTGCTTGGCGGCCTCCTTGGAGGGGCCTTCCGTCTAGCGCCCGAGATCCTGAAATGGCTGGACCGCCAGGGCGAACGGGGCCACGAACTGGCGATGCAGGACAAAGCACTGGAGTTCGAAAAGTTGCGCGGAGCCCAGCGCATGGC